>JAGQKQ010000139.1 GCA_020430005.1 Candidatus Omnitrophota bacterium | reverse complement strand
TGAAGAATCTAAACAGGTTTTGCACGCACTGGCCAAATTTGATATTCATATGAATGAGGTTTGTGCCGAGCTGTTAAACCAGGGCTGTGTGGCTTTTGATAAAGCGTTTGAAGAATTGCTAGAATCGTTAGAACGTAAAGCCGAGGAATTGGCAGCTTTATAACCGAAAGTGGAAGGGTTTTTCATGAGAATTCCTCAAGAAGCTTTCGCTCACCACATCACCCGACTCGATTGGCTCAACACTCCCCATAACGAAAACCGCGGCTACATTGATCCCCAACTCCTTAAGGAATTATGGTTTCATACCGGAACGATTTGTAATTTAAGCTGTCCTTTTTGCCTGGAAGGTTCCAAACCGGGGGATGATCGTCTTAACAAAATTACTTTTTCCGATGCCAAGCCGTTTATCGATGAGGCTCTGGGGCTGGGCGTTGAAAAATTTTCTTTTACGGGCGGCGAGCCGTTTGTGATTAAAGATATTGTTGAGATTTTGGATTATGCTCTGGACCGTCGGCCGTGTCTTGTCTTAACGAATGCGACGAAACCTTTAAACGCGCGGCTTGATCAGATTAAATCTTTTCTTAAGAAACCGTATCCACTCAACTTTCGAGTCAGTTTTGATTATCCTGACGAAGCCCGGCATGATGCTGGCCGGGGAAAAGGAAGTTTCCAATTGTCCTGGCAGACCATCACACAGCTTCATGACATGGGCTTTCAAGTTTCAATAGCCCGTCACCGGGAAAAAGATGAGAATCTTGAGGAGGCCGACAAGGCTTATCAAAAGCATTTTCAGCAATGGGGACTTCCTTCAGACACACGGATTGTCAGCTTTCCGGACTTTTTAACTCCCGGTTCTATCGCAAAAGTTCCTCATATTACAGAACAATGTATGACCACGTACCATACCGAAGACACGCGGGATAAGTTTATGTGCAATTTCAGCAAAATGGTGGTTAAACATAACGGAAAAATGCGTGTTTATGCTTGCACTTTGGTCGACGATGATATAGATTATGACTTAGGAGGCAATCTGCAGGACGCTATGAAGGTGCGGGTGATGTTGAAACATCACCGGTGTTATTCCTGTTTTGCGCAGGGCGCGTCGTGTAGTGAAGGCTAAATCTGTCTACAAATCTATGTTGATCATTCACCATGTCTAACAATCCCAAGATTCTGGTTTTTGAAAATACCTACAAGCTTACCAATTATCTTTTAAAACTATGGATTGATGTGGCTAAAGACGCCATCCAAAAACGGGACTGTTTTACCGTTGCGCTTTCGGGAGGACGTTCGCCAGTGGAGTTTTATGTGCGGTTGTCCAATTTTCAGGATTTTGATGTCTGGCAGAAGACCCATTTTTTTATGGTAGACGAACGTTTTGTTAGTCCTGATCATCGGGACAGTAATATTGCCATGGTTCGGGATAATCTTTTAAATTATGTTGGAATTCCTCAACTGAACATTCATCATATCAAGACACATCAGAAAGATGTTAAGGCATCCGCGGCCGATTACGCGGAAGAACTCAAGACTTTTTTCAATTTGCAGGCAGGGCAGTGGCCTGTTTTTGATTTAATGCTTCTTGGAATCGGTGATGACGGGCATACGGCATCGCTTTTCCCGGGATCTTCGGGAACAGATGAAATCCGGCGTATAACGGTTCCAGTTTCGCATGATCATCTGCGCAATGAACGGATCAGCTTAACACTTCCTGTTATTAATAATACCCGGCAGGTCGTCTTTTTAGTGACGGGTGATACCAAGGCGGATGTTATTCAACAGCTGATTGATGAAAAGGCCGATTTGCCTGCCAACCGTGTGATGCCCAATAATGGAACCTTAACATTTCTTTTGGATAGAGGGTCAGCCAAGAAGTTAAAAGACTTGGAAAGATATTCCCGCCAGGAAGATAATATTTCTCTTTTTGTTTTATAAGTTTCGAAGAAAGTGAGGCAGGTTATGCTTAAACGCGTTGGACAAATGCCACCGGAAGAGGTTTTTACTCGTACCGTTTTTGGGATTATTATGATCGGCTGCGCTTTTGTGCCGTGGGGAAAATGGGTCACCGGAATCTTGGGGGTATTATTTCTAATCTCCGCGTTCCAGGGATTTTGTATTACATGCGTATTCTATAAAAAGTTTATTGGTAAAAAGAACTAGATACTGGATTCTTGATGCTAGATGAGATGGATACAGGTTAATAAAGGCTGGCTTTAGCACCAAAATTGAATATCTAGTATCCAGGATCTAGAATCAAGTGTCGAGAAGGGAGTTTATTATGCGTTTACTACATGTGATGTTACGGGTTGTCGATTTAGAGAAATCGATTAAATTTTATGCGGAAGTTCTCGGTATGAAAGAACTGCGCCGCAAAGATTATCCTGATGGAAAATTTACGCTGGTTTTTCTGGGTTATGGTGATGAGGAAAATAATACCGTTTTGGAATTAACGCATAACTGGGAAACAAAGTCTTACGACAAAGGCAATGCGTATGGGCATATTGCTATCGGAGTGGAGGATGTGTATAAGGCCTGTGAAGAAGTTCGGGCTAAGGGCGGAAAAGTTGTGCGGGAAGCTGGGCCAATGAAGCACGGAACAACGGTACTGGCCTTTGTTGAAGACCCGGACGGATACAAGATTGAATTATTGGCGAGAAAATAATAATGGTTTACTCGGTGAGCTGATTGAGCCTTGCCCGCGCTTCGGGATGTTCGGGGTCAGCGGCCAGCGTTGCCTCATAGAATCGTCGAGCGGTTTGTGGATGTCCGCCGGCTTCTAAAACTAATCCCTTCAAAAACAATGCTTCAATATTATCAGGTTCCAGGCTCAATGCTTCTGTAAGATCTTTATCCGCTTTATCAAACTGAAACTGTTCAAGGTAATGCCGGGCCCGGGAAACATAAGCCGGATACGCTCTGGGAAATTGTTGAATGACCGCGCTCCACATTGTCCGGCTATTGTTCCAGATCAAGATTTGGGTTACCTGAACCGTTGCACAATAGAGAACAATAAGAGTTCCGGTTATCAAGATTAAAGCCTGTCGTTTTTCAAAAATATCAGCACGGCGTTCCAGCCAGCCAATAATAAGAGAAGAAATTGAAAATATTATTCCGAACGATGCCAGATAAGTGTACCGGTCCTGGGTAATGGAGTCGCTGGTGGAATAGAAATGCAGGAATGGAATGATTGTAAAAACAAAGAATGTCAATCCAAAGAGGGCGTGTTTGGACATGGCGCTTTTTCTCAGAGCAAACAAAAGAATGGTGAAAAAACATAATCCTAGAAGTGTCCATAGCAGGTGCGCTGAGTTCATATAATAACCTATCGGATAAACTGGTCCGAACTGATAGGGCAGAATAATCTGTGTGATATATAGGCGCAGGGCTGTGCCCGAAAGTAAAAACCGTTCCCCAAGGCTGTAATTGGAAAAATAGGGATTTGTAATAAGATCCCCGTGTTTGGCCGCCAGGAAACTCAATCCCAACAAGGCGGCGCTTACAAGATAAAAGGGTATTAATGATATAATTTTTCGTGTTGTCCCCGGTGTTTTATATATGAGGCATAACCCTGTCAGGGCAAAAGGCAGAGTTAATGCCACCGGAGCGAAGGCCAGCCCGGATAGGATAAACGCACCGAATGATAAACAAAGCGGACGGTTAATAGCACTTTGCCGGTCCAGGGATTTTATAAACCCTAACAACGATAAAAAGAAAAATAGTGTGCTTAAAGGATACGATAAAGCCGCGGTCCACGCTATGGTTTCCGCATGGACGGGATGGATGCCGAATAATAAGGCGCATAATGTTCCGGTTTTGACATTTTTGGTGAGGTTTTGGGCCAGTGCAAACACGACGGCCGTGGCCGCAAGATGCAGTAATAGACTGACCAGATGAAAGGCGGACGCTTTAAATCCTGCGCAATGATGGATGAAAGAGTATAAAATAAATGTTAAAGGCGCAAAGCGGCTGTAGTGTCCTTCAAAGTGTTTGTGAAAAATATCCAGAGTGCTTTCCAGAGAAAAATTCTGAACGACAGGATTGTCAAGAAGGATGACGGGATCGTCATAGTTAACAAATCCGTTAAAAAGCATCGGACAACAGACAATAAACGTCAGAATAAGAATCCAGGTGATAAGTTTCTTCGGATTTTGGTCAATAGTTAGTATATTCATCTTGAACATGTAAGGTAAATGGTCGAGCCTTGTGTGGTTTGATTATACATGATCTCCTGCGCTTGTAATGATAATTTTTTACTAATATCATGTTTTCTTGGTGGTTTGGATAAAATTCTTTTCAAACAAGAGGGGTGTAGTATAATAATCACGTTTAATCAAACGTTATGAGCGTGATGAAAGAATTCTTCCGAAAAAATCATTTGATGATCATCTTTGCCGCGATTTTTGCCGCCTGCCTGTTGTTTGATCGTCCCCGCGATATGACCGCCCAAGCCGGAGCATCTTTCCGTCCGGATCAATTTCCTATCCTGACCAATACTGAGGGGGAATATGCGTTTATCGGTTACGCATCCTGGTATTCTCGTAAATCTCCCGGTGTGAAAGCGACCACCGCTAATAATGAAGTCTTCGATGATGAAACGATGACTTGTGCCATTTGGGGTTTACCCTTTGATAGTAAAGTTCGGGTCACTAATCTTAAAAATGGAAAGTCGGTCGTGCTCCGTGTGAATGACCGGGGTCCGCACGGTCGTTTTTTCCTTAAAGGGCGTATTATTGACCTCACTCATGGCGCTTTTCGGAAAATCAGCGATCCCGGAGAGGGTTTGATTGAGGTTAAGGTGGAAGTGATCAATTCCTAGTATTTTATCAGCCTTTTTGACAGTTCTATAACATTATATTGGACAAGACTTTATAGTGTTATGAGCATATGATCAAAAATAGTCAATACCAAACTATTATCTAATGATTATTCAAGCTATTGAAAATAATAGCTTTACAAATTATTAAATATTTTTATTTTTTAAAATCAAATCGCTTCATTTATAAGCATATGCTAATAAAACATTTTGATTTTAGAATTATTAAAACAATTTTTTAAATCAAAAATTAAATCTTGTTGAGATTTTTTATTTAAGATTATGAATTTTTCTTTTTTTCATTTATTTTTTTTGTATAATAAAAATATCCCCATCAAATCATCTTTTTA
>JAGQKQ010000138.1 GCA_020430005.1 Candidatus Omnitrophota bacterium | reverse complement strand
GTTTATAGCTTTAGTCTTTTTGTTTTTAGCCGCAAGTTTTTTAATGAATGTCTGGGGTGAAAAAAGGGAAATCATCCGGCATCCGTTAACAAATCCGGAGGATTTTACAAAACAACCTGTTCGGGAAGCAAGGTTAGAGCCGAAAGTAATGCAGGACGGTTACATGTACCGTTGTAATGATTGTCACGATAATATCGAGCCGTCGACTGTTCAGAAGTCATTCTTTTCAGCGCACTCGGACATTATTTTAGATCATGGGGCTAACAATTACTGTTTAACCTGCCACAGTATTAATAATCGGGAAATGCTTGTTGATATTAACAAGAATGAAATTTCTTTTGCGCAAAGCCATCAAACGTGCCTGCAGTGTCATGGGCCTATTTATCGTGACTGGGAAAATGGAGTGCATGGCCGGATGAATGATTTCTGGGATTCCAATAAAGGGGAAGTTAGAAAGCTGACGTGTGTCGCCTGCCATAACCCGCATCAACCCAAGTTTCAACTGATGCAGCCGGCTCCCGCTCCCAATATTCAAAATTATCGTGATTTTCTGGAGCATTTAACTATAAAGGAACAATCCCATGAGTGATGAAAATGAAAAAAAATGCGGATGCGGCGCGGGCTCTGGTGAAGAGTGTCAATCTCATCAGGAAGGATTTCTCAATACGCCTATCAGTCGTCGGGATTTCTTAAAAAGATCGGCCGTTATCGGGTCCGGAGCGGCAGCGCTTATTGCCGCCATGTCTCCATTAAAACTGCTTAAAGAAACTATAACAGCGGAAGAATTTGTGCAAAAGCATTATAAGGAGATGACAAAAGAAGAAATGGATAAAGTCATCGAACGCATTTCCAAGAAAGTCAAAGATAAATACGGGATTGATCCTAATTTGCGTGATGTTAAACCGATGGACGGTGTTGAATATGTTTATGCTTTGAATCTCTCCCGGTGTAACGGATCGCGCCGATGTGTTCACGCCTGCGTGAACGAAAACAACCAGTCGCGAAGTCCGGAAATTCAATATATCAGTGTGTTCAAGATGCCTAAAGGAACGATGGACATGGAACAGGGAACACGGCACTATGATCTCAATGAGGTTCCGGAAGATGATTCTTATTATCTTCCGGTTCAGTGTCTGCAATGTGAGAATCCTCCCTGTGTGAAGGCTTGTCCTGTTGAAGCGACGTGGCAGGAAAAAGATGGAATTACTGTTATTGATTACAACTGGTGTATAGGCTGCCGATATTGTGAAGCCGCTTGTCCGTATTGGGCAAGAAGATTTAATTTTACCGAACCGGAAATTCCGAAGGAACGGATTAATCCGAATATGGGATATCTTTCCAACAGACCGAGACCGAAAGGTGTCGTAGAGAAGTGCCATTTTTGTCTTCACCGCACACGGGAAGGAAAATTACCGGCCTGTCTTGAAGCGTGTCCAACAGGAGCCAGGGTCTTTGGAAATATTTTAGATCCCGACAGTGAGGTGTCCTACGTGTTAAGAAACAAGCGTGTTTTTATATTAAAAGAAGAGGCGGGAACACTGCCTCGGTTTTTTTACTTTTTCGATAAATAAAGGGAGAGATTTATGAAACCGATTGTGAAGTTGCTATTGATTGTGGGTTTGTTTTTAAACGGATCTTTTGCTCAGGCGGCGGATTCTGTCGAAGAGGCCTTTAAGGAAAGCAAACTATACGCGGATGTCCGCCTTCGTTATGAATTTGTCGATCAGCAAGGCCCGGCACCGATTACCGAAAATGCTCATTCGAGAACGGCGCGGACACGCGTGGGTGTTAAAACGGGAGAACTTCTCGGGCTTTCGGCCGTTGTCGAAGGAGAGCATGTTGTTTATTTGGGAAATGACAATTATAACGATACAGTTAATGGCCGGGGGGATCATCCGGTGGTTGTTGATCCCGAAAATATACAAGTGAATCAGGCGTATGGACAATATAAAGGAATACCGGATACAACGCTTCGGGGAGGACGACAAGTTATAGCGATAGACAATCAGCGGTTTATCGGGCATGTCGGGTGGAGACAAAATAATCAGGTTTTTGACGCCGCCACTATTACGAATGCTTCCATTGAAAACACAAATCTTCAATACGGGTTTATCTATAACGTTAATCGTATTTTTGGAGAGCAGTCTCTCATGGGGGACTGGGGTTCCAAAAGCCATTTTTATCATATTTCGAACACAAGTCTTCCGATAGGAAAGGTCACGACATACGGATATCTTTTGGATTTCGGCAGCGATTCGGCGGCCAATTCCAGTAAAACTTTTGGCGGAAGCCTTGCCGGTGCCAAGGACTTGAATGATGATGTTAAGTTGAAGTATTACATCGAGTACGCATATCAAACCGATTATGCCAGTAATACAGCAGAATATGACGCCAACTATTATCATTTCGCTCCCGCTATTGTCTGGAAAGGGCTGACAACAACTATTGGGTACGAAATATTAGGCAGCGACGGCGGCCGATTTGCGTTCAGGACGCCGTTGGCGACGGGACATAAATTTAACGGATGGGCGGATAAATTTCTAACGACTCCGGCGACAGGGCTTGAGGATTTCTATATTGATTTAACCTATAAGGTAAATAATCTGGAAGGGAATTGGGAAATCCTAAACGGATTATCGGCAAAGGCTCAGTATCATAATTTTGCGGCGGAAGACGGCGTAATGGATTATGGCGACGAGTGGGGTATTTTTCTGGAGAAATCAATCAATGAACATGTTAAGGCATCCGTTAAGTATGCTAATTATAACGCGGATGATTTTGCGACAGATACGCAAAAAGTAACAATGGATATTGGAATTAGCTTTTAAAAAGTAAATCATCAAAGGACGAATAATGTTTAAATGGATTCGGGATTATCTCTATTTTTTGTGGCGGTGTTTTGTTATCAGCTTTGACGGAAATCGGGGATTTTATATCTGGATGACATTTTTAACCTGTCTATCCTTAATCGGACTAAACGCGTATTGTAAACAATTAGTTCATGGATTAATGACGACAGGTATGACAGACCACGTATCCTGGGGGCTGTATATCGCGAACTTTACTTATCTTGTCGGGATGGCCGCCGCCGCTGTTATGCTGGTTATCCCTGCCTATATTTATCGCAAAAAGGAAATTCATGAGGTCGTTATTTTCGGAGAGTTGTTTGCCGTGGCGTCGATTATCATGTGTCTTTTATTTGTCACGGTTGATTTAGGACGGCCCGACAGATTCTGGCATTTAATCCCGGGGATCGGACGGTTTAATTTTCCGATATCCATGCTGAGTTGGGATGTGGTGGTGCTGAATGTTTACCTGCTTATTAATCTTCACGTGACAGGTTATCTTTTGTATATGAAATATCTCGGGCGTGAACCGAATAAATGGGTCTATCTGCCGTTTGTTTTTCTTTCGATTGTGTGGGCGGTCAGTATTCACACGGTAACCGCGTTTTTGTTAGCCGGTTTCGCGGCCAGACCGTTTTGGAATACAGCCGTTATGGGGCCGCGTTTTATAGCATCCGCTTTTGCGGCAGGCCCGGCCGTTATTATTATTACCCTTCAATTAATCAGAAAAGTTTTTGGATACCGCACATCTGAAGACGCCATTTTTCTCTTGCGAAAAATTATACAGGTGTCGATGAGTATCAATATGTTTTTGCTGATTAATGAACTGTTTAAAGAATTTTATACAGATACACTGCATAATGCATCGGCAAAATATTTGTTTTTCGGTCTTCACGGGCATGACGCGTTAGTTCCCTGGATCTGGACAGCTTTGGCTATGAACACGGTGGCATTGATTTTATTGATGTCACCCATAACACGCAGAGTGGTTCCGCTTAACATTGCTTGTATTTTATTAATTGTCGGGATCTGGATTGAAAAGGGAATGGGATTAATTATTCCCGGATTTATTCCTAATCCATTGGGAGAGATTGTCGAATATGTCCCGACATGGAACGAAATTTTTGTCTGCGTTGGAGTCTGGGCAACAGGCGGGCTTGTTTATACCGTACTGTTAAGGTGTGCGACGCCTATTCTAAAAGGACAATTGAACATCAATTTAAAATACACCCAAAGAAAAATTTAAACTCAAGGATGATGAAATGCCCATATCAAGTTTAATTATTCGCACAAGGAAAGAACAAACCCAGGAAGTCGCAGACAAATTAAAAGATTTTGCGGGTGTGGATGTTGAAAAAATAGAAGGAGCCCGTATTGTTATTGTCACCGACACGACCGAACAGAAAAAAGATAAGGAATTATGGAACAATATTGAAAATATATCAGGCGTTCTTCAATGTGATTTAATCTATCATAATTTTGAAGACGAGGAGGGACTCTAATATGTTAGAGAAATCTATGGATAGAAGAGAATTTCTAAAGTTTTCAGCAAAAATGGCGGCGTTAGGAGCTTTAACATTAAGTGGAGGGCTAGCCACTTTAGCCTATGCGTTTGATGACGATTCGGTTGGATTGAAATGGCATAAAGCCCCTTGCCGTTTTTGTGGAACCGGGTGTGGTGTCCTGGTTGGTGTTCGTGACGGACGTGTTGTCGCCGTGCAGGGCGACCGTCATGCGCCGGTGAATAAAGGTTTACTATGCGCGAAAGGTTATCATGCCGGGGCGGCGTTATACGGAAGAGACCGGCTCAGAACACCAATGATCCGCAAAAATGGAGAGCTGCAGCCTGTAACATGGGATGAAGCGATTGATCTGATTTCCAATAAGATTATGGCGGACCCCAAACGTTTTGCTATTTACGGTTCTGGCCAATGGACTATTCCTGAGGGTTACACCGCTATGAAATTTCTTAAAGGGGGATTGGGCAGTAATGAAATCGATCCCAACGCGCGTCTTTGTATGGCCAGTGCGGTCGTCGGATTTATAACGACGTTTGGCGTTGATGAGCCGTCGGGTTGCTATGATGATCTTGATGTATGCGATACGGTAATTTGCTGGGGAAACAACTGGGCGGAAATGCACCCGATTCTTTTCTCAAGATTCATTGACCGCAAACAGTTGGGGCATAAGATCAAGATGATTGATATCGCCACAAGAAGAACGCGGACAACCGAGGCGGCCGATTATTATTTAGAATTTCAGCCGCAGACAGATATGGCGATTATCAATGGCGTTTGTCATTTGCTTCTCAAACGTGGGACCTATGATAAAAAGTTTGTGGAGCAGAAGGTCCGCTTTAAATCGAATGATGGTGCCATTG
>JAGQKQ010000137.1 GCA_020430005.1 Candidatus Omnitrophota bacterium | reverse complement strand
AAAGGGGTCAGAGTGAGTTTGGGGACAGGTCAATTTCTTCTCTGTCCCTTTTTTTACTCTGTCCCTTTCCGTTGAACTTCCCACCGCATTTTTCCGATGATACTTTCCGCGATATTGGTCAATCTATCGGCAATCTTTTCCAGATTATCGATAATTTCAATAAACACAAAACCTGAATTTAGCTGACAGTTTCCTTCGTTGAGACGGTCGATGTGGTTTTTCTTAAATCTTAGCTGCAGTTCATTAATTGCATTCTCTCGCTGAAGAATTTTTTTCGCCAGTTCAGGATCATTTTTGATCAAGGCCTCTTCAGTTTCCGCAAACATGGTTTTTACTTCCTCCCATACGTTTGAGGCCTCTTCTATCGCGGTATCCGTAAAGGGCAGCTTTTCTTCTATTTTCCGACGGGAAAGCTCGGCAATATTCTGCGCATGGTCCCCAATCCGTTCCATATCGTTTACATTATGAATCAGCACAGGAAGCTCTTCCGATTGTTCCTCAGTTAATGTCCGTTGGGACAAGTCCACCAGATATTGCGTGATTTCAGACTGCAGATTGTCTGTCACATTTTCTAATTCCGAAGTTTTATCCGCGGCTTTAAGATCATTATTCGTAAAACAGTCCATGGCTTGAAAAGTGGCTTTACGGGCAACTTTCAACAGATACGCGTTTTCTTTGTGCACTTGTTCAAACGCTAAGCTTGGTGTATCCAGTAAATGGGTTTCCAGATATTGAGTCCCGAAGTCGATGGACTCCCCTTTTTGCGGAACCAGAGCGATGCTGATTTTTTCTAAGAATCCGATAAACGGCAGAAATACAATAGTGTTTAAGACATTGAAAGAGCTATGGGCGATCGCGATGTGGAACATAATATTTTTTGAGGTTATCTCTCCCGGAACAATTCCATCGACAAAACGCTGGAACCAGCCAAGTTGAACAAAGACTAGCATATATAGAACGCCGATGACATTAAACATGGTGTGTGACATCGCGGCCCGGCGTGCGTTAAGGTTAGTTCCTACGGCCGCCATTTGCGCGGTAATCGTTGTTCCAATATTGTCCCCCAAAATAATGGGAATAGCGGCTTCAAAACCAATGACACCATTAAAGGCCAGAACCTGAACGATCGCGATAGTGGCGCTGGAACTTTGCAGGATGACTGTAAAAATGATTCCGGCAAAAACGCCTAAAAGCGGATTTTCACTAAGCGTAACGAAAGCATCTTTGACCATCGTGCTCTCTTTAAGGGGTTCGCAGGCATCTTTCATAAAATCCAGCCCCAGAAATAACAGGCCGAAGCCCATAATAACAAAACCCCATTGTTTGATATTTTTTGTTTTGCCGAGCGTCGTAAAGGCAAAGCCAATACCGATGGCGGGTAAGGCGTAATGGGTGATTTTAAACACGGACATGGACGAAACGAGCCAGGCCGTAAAAGTTGTTCCGATGTTGGCGCCCATGACAACAGCGATCGCTTGCTTTAAAACCAACAAACCGGCATTGACAAACCCTACAACCATCACCGTTGTCGCGCTGGATGATTGTATAAGAAGTGTGATCAGGGCCCCCACAAACACTCCGGAGATGCGGTGTTTGGTAACATAATGTAAAAAGGATTTTAACCGTTCGCCGGCAATTTTCTTAAGACCGTCAGACATGGTTCGCATGCCCAGAAAGAAAAGTCCTAATCCGCCAATAATGTCCATAATCAAAATGGTGTCCATAATTCAGAGGCCTTTCTATGGGTTGAAAAATATTAGTTTTTTGTGAACTAAAGGTATTTATTCTTATAAACGATATAGTATGACTTAAAACGATATTACACGTTTTTGGCTTTTATTAACCCTCATATCATAACAAAAGATAATTATTTTTTGAATCTTTTAAATAGTTTTTTATTCAGGATGAAAGAAAAAAGCCGAAATGGCAGGATTTTTCGTGCCAGAAGGAATACTTTGGCTTCAATATCCGGCTGGCTGCGAAATGGCGGGTTTTTGGCGTGAATGAGTTTTTCGATGTGTTCGGCAACGTCCTCATTATCTTTATGACAATCTTTCAGCCGTTCCGTAACAAGTTTGCGAATGTGCTGGGATAACTCATAATGCGGGCTGTTTTTGTTATCGTGATTTTTGGCTAAGTGAAGATTTTTCTTAAAAATTTCGGTTTTATATCTTCCCGGTTCAACCAATAAAACGTCAATTCCAAAAAATTGTAATTCATACCGCAGGCTTTCCGAAAATCCTTCCAAGGCCCATTTACTGGCATTATAAGCGCCGAACATCGGTAAAGCGTAAAGCCCTGAAATGCTGGAGATATTGATAATCTTTCCGTTTTTCCGCGGACGCATTAACGGAATGGCGGCGCGTGTAACGTTCTGGACACCGAAAAAATTGGTTTCCATGACCTGACGAATTTCTTCGTCCGCTAAATCTTCAAAGGCGCCCCCTATCCCACAGCCGGCATTGTTAATCAAAACATCAATGTAACCATAGTCTTCGGAAATGGATTGAATAGCCGCGTTAACGCTATCCTTATCGGTGACATCGAGCGGCTTAATATCCAGCTTGGTATCCCGTTTTTGAACTTCACTTAGGAGGGCGCTTTTTTTCGAAGTGTCCCGCATGGTGGCGATCACGCGATGTCCGCTTTTCGCCAAACGGGCGGCTGTTATAAGGCCAAACCCGCTGGAACATCCTGTGATCAGAATAACTTTGGAATTATTCATTGGTTTTCTTTAAATTCTTTAATAATTTCTTTGGCGTCTGCGGCTTGATCTTCAGGAACCATGAGACGCGGTCCGTTTGTCCCGTAGACATGATGAGGAGCAATTCTCGAAATATTTTCATCAAATATTTCCACGTGAAGATTGGCACTCTCCAACATGGATTTAACAAGATAAACATCACTTAACTTTGTAGATGAAAATACAGGCACAAGTTTCATGGATTATTGAATGGTTTTTTGTAACATGAGCGCATCCAACAATGTTACCGCAATCATGGCCTCGATGACAGGAACAACGCGCGGACAAATACATGGATCATGCCGCCCCTTAACTTCAACGGTGACATCTTTTCCATGGGTGTCGACACTTTGCTGTTTTTGCGCGATAGATGAAGGTGGTTTGACCGCTGCTCTTAGGATAATATCTTCGCCATTGGAGATGCCGCCCAGAATTCCTCCGGCATGGTTGGTTGTTGTACGGACACGATCACCATCCATGTAAAATTTATCGTTATGCTCGCTGCCTCTCATGCGAGCGGCTTCAAAACCCAGGCCGAATTCGACGCCGCGGATGGTTCCGATCGACATAATGGCATAAGCCAGACGCGCGTTTAATTTGTCAAAAACCGGATCACCTAATCCGGCCGGACAACCGTGAATTTTAGCTTCGATAATTCCGCCTAAGGAGTCACAATTTTTACGGGCGTCATCAATCGCCGCGATCATTTCTTCAGCCGCTTCCATATCGGGCGTACGAACAATATTCTTTTCGATAACGGTGAAGTCTTTCTTTTTGGCAAAGATATCGCCCACAGCCAAGGTGTACGCAATAATGTTAATATTTAAATTGCGTAGAATTTTCTTCGCGACGGCTCCGGCGGCGACACGGCAGGCGGTTTCCCGTCCGGAAGAGCGCCCTCCTCCGCGATAATCCCGAAGCCCGTATTTCTTTAAAAATGTAAAATCGGCATGCCCGGGACGAAAGACATCTTTGATATTAGAATAATCTTTAGAGCGTTGATCCTGATTGCGAATTAAAATGGCCAGGGCTGTTCCCGTTGTTTTGCCTTCAAAGACACCGGATAAAATTTCGGCGGTATCACTTTCCTGACGTTGCGTGGTAATTTTACTTTGTCCGGGGCGACGGCGATCCAGTTCGTATTGAAGATCGCTTTCGGATAATGGAATGTTGGGCGGGACGCCGTCAATAACAACACCGATGGCGGGGCCATGGCTTTCGCCAAATGTGGTGATTCTAAAAACTTCTCCGAATGTATTTCCAGCCATGGGTAGTTGCTAGTGCCTAGTGCTTAGTTGTTAGTAATTCATGTGTCATTACGAGCGGAGCGAAGTAATCCTATTAAGATTGCTTCATCGTTCCTCTTCGCAATGACACTAAAAAAATGATTTTTGTAATTGAATGCTGTTATTGTCTGCTATTGTCGTTTGTTACTGTTATTCTGACAAATTTATTTGTCAGTAACAGCTCCTTCAGATGCAGAGCTAACAACTTTTGCGTATTTACTCAGTACTCCTCTAGTATAGCGCGGTTTTGGCTGTTTCCAATTTTTTAATCGCTTTTTTATTTCGCTAGCGGGAATATCTAAATTGATTTCCCGTTTTTTGGCGTCGATGGTAATAGGATCACCGTTTTTGATAATCGCTATAGGACCGCCGACATACGCTTCCGGTGTAATGTGACCAACAACAAAACCATGACTACCTCCGGAAAAGCGGCCGTCGGTGATTAAAGCAACATCTTTTCCTAACCCTTTTCCCATAACGGCAGATGTTGGCGACAACATTTCCCGCATACCCGGACCGCCTTTGGGACCTTCATAACGAATAACGATGACATCACCTTTTTTAACCGTTCCATCCAAAATTTTCTTTAAGGCTGTTTCTTCGGATTCATAAACACGGGCTTTTCCTTTAAATAGCTCGCCTTCTTTTCCGGAAATCTTGGCGACAGCGCCTGTCGGTGCCAAATTTCCGTAAAGAACAACAAGATGTCCTGTTTTCTTGATCGGATTATCAAACGCGCGGATAACCTCTTGTCCGGCCGGATAAGGTTTAACATTAGCCAGATTCTCACTTACTGTTTTTCCTGTAACGGTTAAACAGTCGCCATGTAATAATCCTTTATCTAAAAGCATTTTCATTAATGGTGTAACACCGCCGATTTTAACGAGTTCAGCCACAACAAAACGGCCGCTTGGCTTTAAATCGGCCAGAACAGGAACTTTTTTACCAATACGCGTGAAATCATCAATGGATAATTTAACTTTGGCGGCATGAGCCATCGCCAATAAATGCAGAACCGCATTCGTTGATCCTCCCAGAGCGATAACAACTGTAATCGCATTCTCGAACGCTTTTTTGGTCATGATGTCACGCGGCTTAATATCATTTGTTAATAATTCCAAAACGGCTTTTCCGGCGTTAACACAATCTTCCTCTTTTTCTTTTGAAATGGCCGCTTGTGCAGAGCTGTTTGGTAAGCTCATCCCCAAGGCTTCAATCGCGGAGGCCATGGTGTTGGC
>JAGQKQ010000136.1 GCA_020430005.1 Candidatus Omnitrophota bacterium | reverse complement strand
ATAAAGAGTGGCCAGGTTATAATAAGGCCAAAAATAGGCCGGATATTTTCTTATACCTGTTTCATAATGATCAGCGGCGTCCTGATACCGGTTAAGATGATAATAACAATACCCCAGCATATTCAAGACGTCCGGCGAAGAGGCAGCATGGCGTTCGTACTCTTCGTAATAAGCGAGATACGGTTTTAATATCTTGGCTGATCGCGCCTTTCCCGTCATAAAGGCCGCCATATCCGCATAATGCCCGGGCTTCAGAAAATCCTTATTTCGAATTTGCGTGCCGATCAATAGACGATTGGAATCCGCAAAAACGACTGTCAGAAGACAAAACAAAACAAAAACCGTTAAATTACGATCGAATAAAATCTGAATAGTTCTTCGGTTTTTGTCAGCGCCCATATCGCCATGTCCTTATCTGCAAATAAATAAGATACATAAAAAGGCCGGTAAAAGCCGCCATAACGATAGCTTTTAAAAGATACTGCCAGCGTTTTCCATAGTGAAAGCGAACAATGTGTTCCCCCGCTGGAAGCCAAACTCCTTTAAATGCCAAATTTGCTTTATAGATAGTTTCTATCTTCCCGTCAATCTCTATATTCCAGTCAGGATGGAAACTGTCGTTGTACACAAGAAACTTTGATTTGTTGAGATTGGTTTTCAGGACAAGTTCATTAGCATTAAATCTTAAAGGCATAACCTCCGGCGATTCTTTGGTAACAATTGGCCCTATATCTCCCAAAGAAGAATCCGCAATGCTTTTCTCCGCTTCTCTTAATTCCACGAGAGCCTTATCCAAATCAACAAACGCTGCTTTCATATCCTTTTCCGAAATCGATGCCGGATCAAAATATTGTGCTTGGTCGTATAGAAGTAATTTAATCTGTTGATATGTTTGCAATACATTTGGATCTAATCTTTGCCCCAAATCATTCATCCAGGGTGTTCCAATATACATATTGGACAAGGACCTTTCGGTACGAACTATATGCTCCGCCGCTTTTAATTCCTCTCCTATCACCTGCGCTGTCTTTGTGTCCGGCAACAGAAGATCGGCATAATTGTCTTCATAACGATAAGACGAAACCTTTTGCGAAGCCTTAACCACCATAGCGCGTATAACAAAGACCCCTTGAAGAATAATACAAAAAACCAACACATAAACGAATGCCTTGCGTTGAAACATTTCTTTCATGCGTTGAATACGACAGAAACTGTCCAGAGCCATAAAGATAAAAATGGGAATAATACCAATCCATAAAAAGAACTGGAAATTACGGATATATTTAAAAAAGAATCCGTATTTATACAAAAAAGGATAGATCGGTGTCGCATCATACAAACTTAACCAATAAAGAATAAACAAAAACATGAGGCCAAAACAAAACCGGCGTCCTGTTTTTAAAAAAAGCCCTCCCGCGAACAAGAGAAAAGTTATAACAGGCAAATAGATGTCGCCGACACGCAGCCCCCTCAAATCGGGAAGAATATAGGCCAACGATAAAGCCGGCGTTCCTCCTAAAGCCACCGTTTGCTGGACGACACTCATAGGGTGTGTATCCAGAGAACCCTCATGCCGGTCCGGCAAAACAACCGCCCCGTTTATGTCAGCAAAGAATGTCAGTCCGGGAAGTACTGAAAGAAAAAGTACAACTATTCCCAACATAAAAATCTTTCGCTCCTTGCCGGAAAAATTGTAAACACTCCGCAAAAAAATCAAAAGCTGTTTGCGGTAAAAAACAGCACAGCACAGGAGGAAAACAATAAGTATCGTTAACGCATAAAACGGAATATACGTCGTTAACAACAGCATCAAACAAAAAGTCATACCTAGAAAGTTTCTTCGATTTTGTGACTCGTAGAAGCAAAGAGAAAAATATAACAACCAAATCAACGGATTAAACACCAGAATAATGAAAGACCGGAAAAGGATGGCAGAAAAACAGGAAAACATCAACGTCACAGCTCCCAGAAGAGCGGCGTCTTGATTCTTAAGAATCTTCTTAATAACACAGTAAAACCCGAAAACTCCGAGCATATAATAGCTCGTCAGGAAAATTGCATACGCATGATAAAACGACATCCCTAACTTGGATAAAATAATAATCAGGAAATAGAATGGGTTAAATTCCCCTATTCTTCGAAGAAAAAACTCATAAGGCGCGCCGCCATTACGGGTATGATCCCAGAGTGGAATTGTCCCGCGGCTTAACTGGTCTAAATAAAACTTGGTATTTTCGTAATAAGGAACAGCGTCTCCGATTAAACGCAGATGCCCGGAGAGAAAATCAGAGAAGAGAAAAATCCATAAAGAAATTATCGGAAGAAATAAGATCAGGGTATATTTGGAAGAAAATAGGCTCTTTAGGAACTTAATCATAAATCCCAATTCATAAAATCATATTAACGGGCCCGTGCCGACGCATACATTTTCGCACAATAAGTAAAAATAATATCCGCTCCGGCCCTCTTGATGGAAAGCAGTGTTTCCTGAACAACATCTTGTTCATTCAGCCAACCCTTTTGTGCCGCGGCCTTAATCATCGCATATTCCCCGCTGACATGATAAGCGGCTACCGGAACATCCACCGATTCTTTAACACTGCGAATAATATCAAGGTAAGGCACTGCGGGCTTCACCATAACAATATCCGCCCCCTCGGCAATATCCAGACGGACCTCCCGTAATGCTTCCTGTGCGTTCGCCGGATCCATTTGATATGTTTTTTTATCCCCTCCGCGGGGAGCAGATTCCAGCGCATCCCGAAAAGGGCCATAAAACGCCGAACAATATTTTGCCGCATAAGACAAAATACCAACATCTGTAAATCCGTTTTGATCTAAAGCTTCGCGGATATATCCGACACGCCCGTCCATCATATCCGAAGGCGCCACCATATCCGCCCCCGCTTTGGCCTGAGATACAGCCATATCGGCCAAAATTGGCAGGGTTTCATCATTAAGAATTTTATTGTCTTTTACAAAACCGTCATGCCCATCGCTGGAATAAGGATCCATCGCGACATCCGTAATAACACACATCTCAGGCACGCGATCTTTAATAGCCTTGACCGCTGTTTGTAAAAGACCCTTCGCATTCTTACTTTCCGTCGCTCTCTTGTCTTTTACAGATTCCGGAAGGCTGGGAAAAAGAGCGACCGCCGGAATACCTAAAGCATACGCCTCTTTAACTTCTTTAACCAAAAGATCCACACTATATTTGAAATAATCCGGCATGGACGGTATGGCAACTTTCTTTCCCTTGCCCGGAACAACAAACATTGGCAAGACCAGATTTCCGACATTAACATCGGTTTCACGGATCAATCGCCGGACAGCCTCGGACTTTCGATTACGCCGGGGCCGTTCAGAAATAGAAAGCGTTTTAGTTTTTTTAGCCATGGTCTTTTCCCTTTTGACGCATCATTTCATTAAACTCCGGATTTAAAGCTTCACATTCATCAGCTAAGATACCGACCGTCACGCTTAGTCCTGCCTGCGAAAGGATCTCAATACCCCGGCCCTGATGGTCCGGGTTAGGGTCAATCGCGCCAACCACGACCGCCGAAAGTCCCGATTGAAGAATCGCGTCCGTGCAGGCACCGGTTTGTCCCTGCGTTGAACATGGTTCAAGTGTGACATAAAGTGTGGCATTATCCTGTGGTCTTCGTCCTAAATCACGCAACGCGTTGATTTCGGCATGTGCCTCTCCGGCCTTTTTATGATAACCGGTTGAAGCCACCTGATTATCTTCAACGATCACAGCGCCAACCATCGGATTCGGCCGCTGCTGATGATCTGATTTCTTGGCCTCTTCAATCGCGATCCGCATAAATTGTTCGTGTTTGTCATTCATATCATGAAATCCTGTTACCCAATGACCCTGCGACCATGAAATATTTTTTTACCGGGGCGCTGGGGACCGGGTCACTTGCCATCCATCTTTACTTTATAATAACTTCCAATAATCATTAACGCACCGGCAAGAATCATTGCACTGCAAAGAATCTGCCCCATCGTTAAAGACCCGATAATAAAACCTAAATGGTCGTCCGGCTGCCGGAAATTCTCAATAAAAAAACGAACGATGCCATATCCTATCAAATACAGCGCGACCAGAAATCCGTTAAAGAACTTTTGCTTCCGTAACGTCCATAACAAACAAAATAAAATTGCGCCCTCAAAAAAAGCTTCATACAACTGCGACGGATGCCGCAAATCATAAGTTTCTGCTCCCGGGAAATACATCCCCCAAGCGACATGAGTGACGCGCCCGTATAATTCTCCGTTCAGAAAGTTACCAATACGGCCGAACATATATCCCAACGGTACAGCGGAAACGAGAAAATCACCAAACCTAAGAATATTCAATTTCATTTTCCGGCAGAACCATATCGTGGCCACCGTCACACCGATCAAACCGCCATGATAAGACATCCCACTGATTCCGGTGTACTGAAAACCTTCAGCACTCGTTTGAAAAGGCAAGAATATTTCCAGCGGATGTTCCCAAAAATAACCTAAATTATAAAACAGAACATATCCCAGACGGGAGCCCAAAAGCACCCCGATAATCGCCCAGGTCGCGTAGTCTTCAACAATATTTTTGGTAAAGGGGCCTTTTTCTTTTTTAGCCCTGTAAAGAAGAAGCGTGTAAGCCACAAGAAAGGACGTAAAATACATTAATCCGTAATAACGGATTTGGACACTTCCCAATTGAAAAAAGACCGGATCAATTCGTTCGGGAAGATGCTGCCACCATTGCCAAAAACTGTCCATAACGTAACCTACTGTTCAAGATTGTCCAGCAGGATAAGTTCTTCAACCAGAAGGATAGGAATATTATCACGGATTGGATATAAACTGCGTTGATCACCTTCTCGAAAAAGTCCGCCGTCAATTTTTTCCGTTACTTTGACTTTTTCCTTATTAAAAATCTTTCCTGCCTCAATACCAGCATTAACCTTAGCAACCGTTTCTTCATCCGCCAACACAAGACTTTTCTTGGTTTCGGGACAGGCTAATATATCTAACAAATCTTTGTCCATAGAATTATAATTTCGTCGGGTTCGGTGCGTCGCCATAAACTTCTTTTGGATCAAACACTTTTTCCGTTTCTTCAAACTTCAATTCAACAGGTTCCTGACCTTTGGCCTTTTCACCGAAGTTGACACTGCGGTAAAAACAAGATCGATATCCGACGTGACAACTGGCGCCGCCCTGCACGTCCACACGCATCCAAACGCAATCCTGATCATCATCAATACGCAAATCTTTTACTTTTTGCACA
>JAGQKQ010000135.1 GCA_020430005.1 Candidatus Omnitrophota bacterium | reverse complement strand
TAAAAATGTTTCTGCTAACATATGATTCCCTTAATTTTTTTCTTTTGTTTGTTTCATCTGTTTCGCCGTCTTTATTTCTTCTTCGACGATAATTGTACATTCATTAGCAAAAAACCTCACGACGCCGCCTTTAATAGGTATTGATTCATTAAAATTAATAATAATGTCACTTTTTTTCAAAACACCAACCAGCGGATAATGGTACGCCAGCAATTCATATTCTCCACGGTCTCCTGTCAGAAAAAGGCTTTCAATTTCATTTTGATAAAGCAATTCATTCGGGCTTAGAATCACGCATTTAAAACTTCCGATATACTTCATAAGGGCCGCCTATTGTTCTTCTTTTTTAGGACCGGCTGTGGCTTCATCAAGAATATCACGGCCGATATCGCGAAGAATATCATTATCATCTTCTTTTTCTTCAACGACAACATCTTCAGGCCGTTCAGCTTCGACTTTACCGACATAGGTATTCCACAAATTCTCCAGCTTTCCTTCAATTTCTTCATCCATTTTTTTGCGTTCCCGCATAATCTTTAAAAGGTCCGGATCATTCTTTTGTGTATATTCTAAAACATCTATCTGCGCCTGACGTACTTCATCCATGGTTAATTTATGAAGATGCTGTTTGTTAAAGCCATAAAATAATATAACCAGTGTTTCCATCGGAACCGGAGTGTCTTTATCTTGAAGTAACAGTTCGGTCAGGATTGCCCCGCTTTTTAATTTAGCCTTGGCTTCGTCTGACTGCTCACCGGCGCGCAATTGAGAAGCCTTTAATAACTCTTTATACTGAAGGTATTCCAAACGCAACGGACTGGCCAGATTCTTTACGATAGGCCACTGAACTTTTGTTCCAACTCGAGAAACAGATAATCCAAGCTCAAGAGCCGGACGCTGTCCTTCCCCGAACATCTGAGCGTCTAGACAAATCTGTCCATCGGTCATAGAAATCAAATTTGTAGGAACGAATGCCGTTAAGTCACCCTCAAGAATTTCAACGATGGGAAGAAAAGTCATAGATCCGCCGCCTTTGTCTTCATTAAGAACACAGGCACGCTCAATCATTTTAGAGTGAAGATAGAAAATATCGCCTGGATAGGAGTCACGTCCCGGTGGTCGTCCTAATAAGAGAGAAATTTCTCGATAACACCAAGCGTGTTTAGTAAAGTCATCAAACCCGACAAAAACGTTCTTCCCTTGTTTCATAAAATATTCGCCGATAGAACAGGCTACATATGGCGATAAATACTGCTGTCCCGGCGGTGATGACGAAGGCGCAGACACAATAATACTGTAATCAAACGCATCGTTGTCTTTAAACAGCTGCACAACACGGGCTAATTGTGAACGGGCCTTTCCTGTCGCGCAATAGATACAAATAACACCTGTATTCTTCTGATTGAGAACAACGTCCGTAATGAAGGTGGTTTTTCCGGTTCCCTTATTTCCTAAAACAAGCTGACGCTGTCCCAGACCGATTGGGATCATGGCATCGAGAACCTTTGTTCCGGTTTCTAAAGGATCTTTCAATACCTGACGCTCAAGAATTCCGGGAGCCGCAGGGAAAATTGGATAATAGTCGTCGGGTTTCAGTGGACCCAATCCATCCAAAGGATCTCCCAAAGGGCTAACAATACGGCCAATAAAATTATTTCCAACAGGAACATTGAACGGTTCTAGTGAAGCCCGCACCTCGTCACCTGTCTTGATCTCCGTAGTCAGTTTGATGATGAGGATGTACGCCTCTTTTTCATTAAATCCAAGGATTGTCCCCAATGTTCCGAAGCCAAATTCCACGAGCTGTCCGTTGATACAGCTTTTTAAACCTTCAACGACGACAATACTCCCTCGGATACTTTGAACTTGCCCAACTTCTGTATAGCGCAATTCCGCCACTCAAATACTCCTTTAATCTTCTTCGTTATTTTCGCTTTTTTCTTTCATCTTGGAACTTTTCTTTCCCCAGATACTGAAGTGAAGAATAGTGTAGCCCAGAACGATGAATAAGAATGTAACAATAATTTTCCATGCCGTGTTAGGCTTCGGTTTTTTGAACACACTCTTGGAAATTTCTGCCACAGATTTAAGTTTTGTAATCTTCTGCAGAACGTTTTTAACCTTGCTTCGTTCAAGATTTTCCCGTACGGCTTCAAGCAAATTTTCCATTGTTTCAACATCTTTTTTTGCAAGATCATAATTTTCTTTATTAACACGATAACCGCTGATATGTTCCTTGATATTTTCCGCTTTTTGCTGCTGGGCTGCCTCGATGTTTTCTATATAACCTTTGATACTGGCTACCAGATACTGTGCGCTCTCTTTATATTCCGTTGGTTCAAGCAATTTATAAGTTTTTCTGGTTCTTTCTTTTAAATTTTCTAAAGCAATCGGGTCGACATTCCAAACATCCAAGACCGATATTTGATATTCCTTTTTCTCTTTTGCCTGAAGAGCTTCTTTCTTTGTTAGATACAACTGCTTTTTGAACCCATCATAACGAATGGATAAACCCTGCGTATCCACTAAATGCTCCGGCCTGACTTCCGAAGGAAGAAAGTGTTTTGGCTCCAGCTCCCTCTCTTCATCCGCCGCATTTTCAACTTTGACCACAAATGTAAAAACATCTCTATCCTCAGTATTCACCGGCTGACTACGCCAGTATTTCACGTTAATGGAGTCCGTTCTTATCTGCTCAAATTCTTTGGCATACGCGCGGCTCTGGTCCATTCGTTTAGCCACGTCTCCTGCGTTTTCTGCTTCTTGTTCGACAATAAATTTTAAACGATCCAATAAAATATCTCGTTTGACTTTGGCCAGCTCTTCATGATCTGTCCCTTGAAGTCTTTGAAAGCTTTCTTCAATTTGTTTACGAATTTCTTCAATTTCTTCCTGATCCAGCCTCCATAAATCCCGCATACGGATGCTGAATTTTCTTGTTTCGGAGGGTTGAAGCTCTACTTCTCCATGAACAAAGTAAGCTTCTTCATTAATATCATATTCTAAATCCAAACCATCGGTATCAAAGACGTCATCCAAAGCCAATTCCGGTGGCAGATACTCTTTTATCTTTTTTGTTTTGATCTCATCCGTAGCATTAACGGCAACAATACCCATCGTAATGTCTGCCAAAACGGACGTCGCCGTTATGAAAAGAAAAAAGACAATAAAGAGACTCGCTTTTAATGTTGAGAAAGAACGTTTTTTATATCTGAATGGTTTCATTAACTTTCTTCAAAGTATGTCTCGACGGTTATTTCATTAGTTCCAATAGATTCTAAAATAGCTTCAAGCATTCGTAACATACGATCGGCTTTTTGATGCAGTTCTTCTATAGATTGTCCTCCGGCAGCAGCTGTACCAGCCTCACCTCCCGCACCAGCACCGGATCCTTCACCGGCGCCAGCTCCACCTTGACCTTCTCCTCCTTGACTTCCACCAAGACCAAGACCTGAAGCAACTTCACCTAAGTCAATACCAGTGACTTCCGCAATTTGCTCTAAAAGACTTCCGATTAAGTCTGTGATTTCGACCGTTGATTGAGCAGTAGTTTCGGATATTTCGGCAACATTTTCCTGCAATTGATCAACAGCCTTGAGAAGATCATCGACATCTTTATCGATAATATTACCGCCTGTACCTAATTTTGCTTGGATTTGTTGAACAGTAAAGAGAACGGCCGATGCACTACTTTTACTGCTGCTGGAACTTTCTTGAATATCATTGAGTTTTCCAAAGACACTATCTGTCGTTGTTCCATCGGTAGCGTCTCCCAAAGCGGCTTCTAATGCATTGATATCTCCAAAAATTGTCGACGAAGAACCTGTGTCACTTGAGCTTCCCACAGTAGTTTCAAGTCCTTGAACAATCGTTAAAATTTCAGAAGTATCCCCAGCCGTAGAAGAATTGATTGTATCAACGGTATCTTGGACTGCCTGAATTCTTCCAAATAATGTACTATCTGAGGCGGTATCTGCTGTTGTCCCGATTAATGTCTCCACAGTGTCGACAAACGTTAAGATACTTTGAACGTTTGTTACAAGCGTTTGGGCGTTATCAGCAAGATATTCAATTCCATCCCAGTTAATACCTTTATTGGTCATGGCGGCTAGGTCACTCCAGTTAATACCGGCTGTACTAGAGGAACCCATATCATCCCAATTAATTCCAGCACCGGACATAAAGGCAATATCGTCCCAATTAATACCTGTTTCCGTCATCACTTGTAGATCTTCCCAATTAACACCGGCCGTTGTCATTTCACCGAAGTTTGTCCAGTTTGCTCCTGCCGCTGTCATGACACCAAGATCATCCCAATTGATACCTGTATCAGCCATGACACCAAGTCCGTCCCAATTGACTCCGGCAGATGTCATATCCCCAATATTGGCCCAGTTTACATTGGCTGCCGTTAAATCGGAAATGCCATCCCAATTAACATTCGCGCGACTTAAAACGTCAATTCCATCCCAATTGATATTGGATGTTGCCAATTCGGCAATATTATCCCAATTCACTCCGGCAGTACTTAAGGCATTAACCCCGTTCCAATTAATAGAGGATTCCGTCATAACTGTAATATCATCCCAATTGACTCCGGCATCGCTCATCACTTGCAGGTCATTCCAGTTGATGCCGACACTACTCAAGATATCGATATCACTCCAATTGATTCCCGCCTCTGTCATCACCGTTAAATCGCTCCAATTGATTCCAGAATCACTTAACACATCAATATCGCTCCAGTTAATTCCGGATGCCGATAAGTCGCCAACATTTGACCAATTAATTCCTGTTTCACTAAGAACGTCGATATCCGTCCAATTAATTCCTGTTGTTGAAAGCACGCCGATATCTTCCCAGTTAATACCGGATGAAGACAGATCGCCAATATTGGACCAATTCACTCCGGCATCGCTTAGCACATCAATTTCTCCCCAATTAATACCGGAGACAGATAATTCAGCAATATCACCCCAATTGATACCCGCCTCCGTCATGGAACGTAAGTCATCCCAATTGATACCCGCATCACTTAACACATCAATATCACCCCAGTTAATACCGGCCTCAGTCATGACCTGAAGATCGTTCCAGTTAATGCCCGCGTCACTTAACACATCCAAGTCACTCCAGTTAATGCCGGCTGCCGTCATGGAACGTAAGTCATCCCAGTTGATACCGGCGTCACTTAACACATCGATATCTCCCCAATTAATACCCGCCTCACTCATGACCTGAAGATCGTTCCAGTTAATACCCGCGTCACTCAAGACATCAATATCACTCCAATTGATACCCGCCGTAC
>JAGQKQ010000134.1 GCA_020430005.1 Candidatus Omnitrophota bacterium | reverse complement strand
TTTATTAAGCATCTTTAATTTGACTTCAAACTCAATATTCGCTAATATTTATGAAGACGGATTAAACATCATCAAAAAAGGTTCTTTTATGGATCCTACTGCTTACGAACAGCGCTTTCAAACAATTTGTCTTTTCATCATCAGTCTGATCGGTATCGCCTTCGCCCTTTTCTGGCTGCGACCGGTGATGATCCCTTTTATTTTAGCCCTACTGTTTACCTTTATTCTGACACCTATTATCGATTTTCAGATGAATTTTGGAAAAATTCCCCGCTTTGTGGCCATTATCACCACATTCCTTCTGGGATTTATTATCCTTAACATCTTCTTTGTCTTAATTTCCGCCTCTGTTGTCCAGATGACAAGCAATGCCGATACTTATCAGGAACAGATTATTCAGTTAATTGACAAAGTCACAAACTCGGCCCATTTTGAAGAACTGGGGATTGATGCGAACAGCATTGTCCAACCTTTCATCGAAAATGTGAAAAAAGGAATCGGCGGGGTTCTTGTCGAAACAATTAATGCTATCGTTAAGATATTATCCAAAGGCGTTCTTGTTTTAATCTTTATCCTTTTTCTACTAATCGGAAGGACACGACAAGTTAAACTGACCGGCATCTGGGGAGAAAGCGTCACACGTGTTAAACGTTATATTGTTACAAAATTTATGTTGTCTGCCATAACAGGACTACTGGTAGGTATTACACTGAGCATTTTGAATATTGACCTGGCCTTGGTTTTCGGCCTATTCGCCTTTCTCCTCAATTTTATCCCCAGCGTCGGCTCTATTATCGCTACGCTGCTACCTCTACCTGTTGTCATTGTCAGTCCGGATATTTCTACGTCCACCGCGATCATGGCAATTGCCATTCCCGGGGTTATTCAATTTATGATTGGTAACGTCATCGAACCGAAAATCATGGGAGATTCTCTGGATCTTCATCCTGTTGTTATTTTGATGGCCTTAATTTTCTGGGGAATGATTTGGGGAATTGTCGGGATGTTTCTCGCGGCGCCACTAACGGCCATCATGAAAATCATTTTCTCAAAGATTGAATTTACTAAATCCCTCGCCGAACTTCTCGCCGGACGCACTGACGCGCTGGAATCCTAATTCTTCTTCCGGGACGCTTCTTCGTAAAAATCAAACGGTGTCAAACTTCCTGTTTTTTTCTCTTGAGCTTGAGACTGCGGTTTTGTTTTTTTAGAAGGTCTCTTGCGATGGGAAGAGTTTTCTCCACGGCCCGTTCTGCCTTTGTAATCAATTTTGAACGTGTCTCCGATTTTTGATTTCGCCACTTCTTCCGCGCTGCCTTGATTCACCGAAAACTCCAGAAAGCCGTGGCTTCCGATGATCGCCAAAAGATCGCCTCCGGGGGCATCTCCGTAAGAAACACTAAGCTTATCAATCACCTTTTTCTTCAGATGAATGACAAAAGCGTCTTTAAGAAAGTCCGGTTTGACGTTAGTAATCAAATTTCCGAAACGATCGATATCAACAATCTGTCCGATAACACAGTTTCGGCGTTTATCTACTTTGGGCTGGGGTAAATTTAATGTGACATGATCTTTTTGACGGGTGCCGATCTTTGTGACCGCAACTCCCTTGGAAATATGCGCGGCGACTGGAGCAAAAATATCCCGTCCATGAAATGTCTGAGATACCGGCTCGAGAAAATATTTTGTGTTAGAAATAGTATAAATTGATGCCTCTTCTTCCGCGATAATCGGCGCGAAAATACCATTATCCGGCCCGACGAACGTGTAGTCTTTCGTTTTTACAATGATCGGATGACGTTGTGTTCCAACGCCCGGATCAACCACACAACAAAAGACAGTTTTAGCGGGAAAAAACTTGTAAGAATTTTTTAATACGGTAGCCGCCTGCACAATATTCTGCGGTTTGATATGATGCGTTAAATCCACAAGATGCGCGTCGCTCTGAATCGTTAATATGACACCCTTCATCACACCGACATAACTGTCCTGTATGCCGAAGTCTGTTAATAATACAATGGTTCTTTTCATACGTTTTTTATCCTTCAATTGTCCGGGTTAATACCTGGGAGGATGGTTGATGTTAAATTTTCTGCCATGAGATAATATCTAAATACCAGGTTGAATCTCCACCAATCATACCTGCTGGGAGATAATTGGCCGTTTCAGGAACCTGGTAAATTGCGGGCACATTCGTTCCCATATCAAAATAATTCGAAACAATCGTTCCGGTGATGTCTGTTTGCTTTTGTACAATAACAGAATTCTCCGCATAAAACAAGCCCATCACATTGGTCTGGGCTTCCGTAAAACTGATGTTATTCGGGGTCATAATACCAATGATATTTTTGACTCCTCCCCTTGTTGGAAAGGACGGCTGCTGGGTTCCACTAACTATATAATCATCCGTAACAAGACTCACATCAATTTGGGCGTTACCTGTCACCAGAATTGACCCTTCACCCGTATAAGTAATTGTTTTATCAGGACCGGCCTTGGCCATATTCAAATCACCGCCTTCAATATACACAATCCCGTCAACCGTCATGTTGCCGCTACCATCCATGCTAATCGTTCCCTTTGCATCAGAATACGTAAAACTGGAATTGGGTGAAATATTCGCTAACTGGCTCAATGCTGACGGATCACTAATAACTAACGCATTATTACGCAAATACTGTTGATAAGTTATTGATGAGTCGGAAGGCGCAGGATCGCTTAAGCTAGGAAATGCCATAGAATCACCCAAATCATATGCTTCAGTGGTTCCGTTATCGGAATACACATGACTAGAGCCATTACTGCCACTATACCCATCGGTCACATAAGCGGCGTCCACTGTTTCTTTGACGGAATTCCCCGTAATATCTGATTCTCCCACACTGGATGATCCACTTAACGCCACTTGTCCATTCTTGACCCTTAATTCGGCGTTTAACGTCTCTACTGTTTCTCCGTTATAAACCGTTGTCGGTATGGCCGGAAGTTTGGCCTCAAGACCGGCTTCCATACCATTGTAGTTATTTCCTACTAACTCGGCTGTTCCACCTAAATTGATGGCTAAATCCGAACTGGTTAAACCGGTTCCTAAAATGTGTACCGAGCCGCGAATATCCACATTTCCGTTGACCATTGTGCCCGACGCGCCGGCCCCGGCAAAAATCGCATTATTCCATGGCGAAAAGTTGACACTTTTCACATACACCAAAATTCCCTGGGTCAAATCTCCATATGTTGCCACAGCCCGAATCCAAATATCCTCATCACTGTTGGTGTTTAAAAACTCAACCGTATAAGACCCGGCTCCCAAATTTGTTGTACCGTAGACGTCATAGAAACTAACAGAGTTTGCCGGAAGATTAAGACCGTTGATACATCCATCACTCCAGCTTGGCGTTGCTCCATTTGTACATCCGCCATATTCCGGACTGTCATTATCAATAAAATCCTTACGAAGATCATAGATAGCTCGTTCGACGCCAGCCTCGGCCAGATAAAACGTCTTGGTCGTGCGCATCTGCCGTGTCGCGAAACGGGCCTCATTAAACGTTGTTATAAGAAAAGCAACTCCTAACATGATAAATAAAGCAATAACCATATAACCGACAGCCAAAATCGCACCCCGTTCGTTCTTTAATCGTGAAAAAATTGTTGTTCGATATCGTTCCGCCATAATTAATTCCTCATTTGCACATTAAAATTTAGGGTTTCCGTCATAACTCCTAACCGTGAATTGTTTCGTGACGCGGTAAGTTCAATATCAACAACGTCGGGAGTTGCCGATTGCCGTCTGAAACGAACGCTGGCAATGTCCTGCGCTAAGACTTTAGTTGTCCCCCCGGATGTTCTGATCAATTGTGTTCCTGTCCCGCCTACTTCAAAACGAATAAGGCTCGCACTCCATTGCGTGACGCCCCCTACAACGCCAACACTTGTCTGAAATTCAATAGCGGTATTCCATGAATCATCGCTGGGGATATTAACCGCCACTCCGCCGGACTGCCTTAATTCATCTTTCATCCAGTCCATCCCTTTACGCAATTCCTGACGCAATTCAATCTGGGTCCTGTTCGCCTGCCATGACGCGTCTCCCGCTAACATTAAACTGTAAATCCCCCCAATCATAACCATAAAGATAAGGAGTGTCACCATCATCTCTACTATTGTAAAACCTGTTTGTGTTGTCCATCTTTTCTTCATATCTGTTTCCTAACGATGCGCCACCATCGTAACCAAAGTCGCTTCGGAACTCAATTTCCCGTTTGAATCCGTATCTTCTCCGGCATCCAGAACGCCATCTAAATCAGCATCTTCCCCTATAACTCTTCCATTCTGATTTTGATAGGACACAACGACTTCGATTTCCAACAAATCGGGTTTGGTGCTATCAATATAAATCTTACCCTTTCCCGGAAGCAGTGTCAGATCAAACGTATCCCCCGGAGCACCACCCGAAGCATAATCCGCAGAGATGGCCGTAAAACTGTGACTGCGGATTTCCTCAAGTTTATTTTGCACCTCAATCATCACCAGCGTTTTGTTGGTGGAATAGTTACCCAGCACAGATGCATTTAAAAATAAGGTAAGCATCCCCACCAGGACAATCGCCAAAATGACGGTTGTAATTAATAATTCCGGCAGCGTAAAACCATCTTTTCTTACTGTTTTTCGATTTTTCATATGCATAAAAAAAACCCATTCTTCAACGCAAAGAATAGGCTCTCAACTCGCTCTGTTGTCTACATTTAATGGCGGCCAGGCTGTCCTCAATCAAGGACCCTATAGCTTTGCGTCATCACCTTACGGTGATTTTGCCTTTGGCATCAAACTCCACAAAATCTCTTCTACAAGTATACTCTACTTTTTCAAGGATTACCAGCCGCCGCCCCCGGAGCCTCTGGGGAACGCATGGGCTGACCGTTTTCGTCATAATAGACTTCCTTGGTCAAACGGCCATTACGGTTGTAAGACTTGTTATACCCTAGCTTTTCGCTCTTCAAATAACGCCACTCAAACTTCAGGCCCCCATCAGGGGAATAGAATTTTCCCCTGCCGGTTAGCCCTTCAATTTTCTGATCACGGGCATCCTCATAATTTTCTTCCTTTTTGAGAACACCATCTTCGTAATATTCTCTATTAGAGACCAGCGTTCCATTCCAATATTGCGCTTCCCTTAATAAAATGTCAGCTGCACTGTATTCTCTAAAATCGCCGTCTTTTTTACCATTATCATAGTATTGAAATCCATGGGTATCCTTGGTCAAATCGGAAAATTCAACTTTTCCGTTCGGAATAGCACCTTCCTTTTCGGTCATTTCACCAGCC
>JAGQKQ010000133.1 GCA_020430005.1 Candidatus Omnitrophota bacterium | reverse complement strand
CTCGTCCCGCAAGATGCTGGATGCAGATGACATTGAACTTTCTGTTAAAATGAAACCGCTTGTCCTGGAACGAAAAATTGTGGTGGATCACGTGGCGGTGATCCGTCCGCACATTACCGTATTTCTGGAAGAGCAAACAAATGCCGGAGAAGAAAATGAGGTCTCTTCCGAACAGAAAGGCGGGATGTCCGTATCAAAATCATCACCGGCGGAGGCGGCATCCATTCCGGATATTTCGGTGGAAAATATTGATATAAAGGAAGCCCAGGTGTCGGTATATCCGGCTTCACAGGACAATCCTGTTCATGTCATCCGAAATTTCTTTCTGAACATTCCACGATTTTCTTTAAATGAGGATATTTCCTTTAAAGCCTCCGGAGCGCTGGTCAGCTCATCGGATAATTTTAACGTCGAAGGTTTGGTCAAGATTAATCCAAACACAGAAGAGGTTGTTTTAAAAAATATGACTTTTAAATTTAACCCGGAAACTTTGTCCTTATCGGATATTGGTCTTTTAACCGGTAGTGCGGATAGCCTTAAAGACATTAGAGGAATCAAAGGAGATGTTCAGGTGGACGTTCAACAATGCCGGGTCGGAGCGGACGGATTAATGGAATTGTTGGTTAACGGCCAGTGGGTGCGGGGACAGATTGACACAATAAATCCTATGCCTGTAAACCAAATTGACATGCGTTTTACGGCCACAGAAAAAACGTTTGAATTGAAGTCCGTTGATGTTCAGTTAGAGTCGGGGATGGTTAAGGCGCAGGGTCGGGTGGAAGACTATTTAAAAAATCCGGTCGTCAGTTTTAAAGCCGGTGCAGAAGATATGGATTTGGCTGTTCTTTTGAAAGACCAGCCAATGCCGGCAAAGGTAGAAGGGAAGCTTTTTATTTCGGCGGAGGGTTCTATCACCGATGTCAAGAGCGCGGAGGTGCTCAATCATCTTGTCATCAAAGGCCGTCTGGACGTGCAAGAAGGAGAAATTAAAGATGTCAATCTTCTGGGATTGGTGATCAGTAAAATTCCGTTTGTGCCTTCGGAAATTCTGGGCGTGGGGGAACGTTATCTGCTCAGTTATCTTCAAAAGGACTTGCCCGAAAAATACCGGGAGGATATTCAACGGCAGCATACAACGATCGAAAAATTAACATCGCAGTTTGTTGTTAAAGACGGCTTTCTGACATTATCGGAAACAGAAATGAAAACGCCTCAATTATCTTTAACGACCGATGTCGTTGTAGACTTTAACCAGAATCTTACCTTTAAGGGAGATGCGTTTATCAGCCCTGAATTATCAACGGCCATGATTAAGTCCGTTGAACAGTTTCAAGCATTGCTTGATGAGCAGGGGCAGATTCATCTTCCGCTTAAACCCTATCAGGGATCGCTCAAAGGTTTTAAAACCTATCCGAATGTCCAAGATTTCGGTAAGAATGTGATGAAGAATGAATTAAAGAATGCCATTTTTGACGCTATTGGCGTTGAAAAGGAATCACCGTCGGAAGGGGGCGAGCCGGCACCTGAAGGGGAAACACAGCCGAAAAAACCGGCGAAAAAGCCGGAAGAAGTTTTGATTGAAAATGTTCTGGATGCGATATTTAAATAATTTTTTTGATTAAAAAATAATAGAAAATTTCTTTGAGTTTGAAATATAAAGGCTTTATACTAAAGACATTAGCAAGAAAACACGACTTAGGAGATTTTATTCATGATCACACAAAACCGGTCGGCGTTTAATGATGTGCGCGCCAGCTTACGCATCAAAGAGAATAAAAGAATTTTATGGCGGACATCTGATAAAACCAAAGAAGGTTATGGGCGTATCCGCAATATCAGCACGACCGGGATGCTCATGGAAACCAACACGGATTTTAAGCCTTACGATTACACCACTTTTACCTTTGATTCTTTCCTTGGCCATAATAATTTTATTCCCCAGAATGGCCGCTTAATTTGGTATCGCCAAAAAAACGTTGGCCAAAACCGTTATCTGTGCGGCATTAAATTCATCCAGCCGGGTGATTTTGTTTTATCCAAACTGCGTCAACGTATTCAGCAAGGAGCTAAACAGCTTGCACAGAAAAAGCGTCTTGTTGCGGTCAGCGGTGGGTTTGTGTTAATTGCAACAGTTCTTTTAACAGGATTTGTGGTTTGGCAGAGCCAGCAGATTTATAGAAACATGCAGGTAACAAACGCGGTATTATCGGAGAATGTGAGTCAGCAGGCGATGTTAACGCAGAGTTACAAATTCCGTTATGAAGCCAGCCAGTTGCGGGTTCAAAGTTTGACGGAAGAATTAGCGGCGATTAAAGAACTTTATATTCAAAGTGACACTATGCTGACAAGCGTCAATCAGGAATTGGAAATTACACAGTATGTGTTAAGAGAAACAGAAAATATGCTTTCCGAATTAGAGGCCAAGCAGACTGCCAATAACACGCCTCCCGCGCAAATAACAGGATTGGACCGTCAGCAATTAGAAAAGACGCGCACGGAATTAGAAGGAACAGTGGCTCTGCTTCAGGAGCGTAATGCGGCGCTTAACGAGGAGCTCAAAAATATTCAGGAACAACTGGCCTTTTACGACGGTGACGTTCAGAACATTGAAGAAGGACGGGCCCTGGCCGATTTATATCAAAAGCGATTAAAAGAAGTTAAACAGAAGATCCGCCATTTCAAAACTCAGGCGGAAAAAATGCGGATTGCCGCTATGAAAGAACGCGATCGTATACAAATGGTTTTAGGAAACAACGGATATTTTGTGAAGGACGGCAAGGTTGTTACGGTGGATACGGCAAAATATAATGCCGCCGATAGTTCTGCCGCTCCCAATAATGCGGCGCGTGAAGTTAAAATTGATGTGAAGATTGTTGATTAAGCGGTCTTCATGTTTTTTCCTCGAGCATATCTTTTTATTAAATCACTCTCTCAAATAATACCGTGATTATGAAAAAACGCGCTAAACGTGTTTTGGAACGCCACTGCCGTTATTCTGCCGCCCAAGAAGATATTGACTATCTTCTTGTCCGCTCTTCCGCACGCCGTACTATGTCGATTGGTATTGATGAAAAAGGGAATGTTAAGGTATCTGTTCCCTATTATTGTCAGGAGGCCAATATAAAAGCCTTTTTAAAAGAAAAAGAAGGCTGGATTATTAAAGGTGTTGAAACGGCCCATAAAAATCAGCAACATTTAGATCAAAAACGTTTCAGGCATGGGAACCGGTTTTTGTATCTTGGCCGAATGTATCCGTTGGAAGTGCGTGAAGGCGATGTGAACAGAGCGCGGGTAGATTTTAATCAAAACCAATGGAGTGTAACTGTTCCTCCTGGTTTAACCGCAAAACAAACGGAAGAAGTTGTTAAGAATAAAATGTTAAAGTGGTATCGTGCGCAGGCCGAAGAAATTCTGGGAGGGCGTATTTTTCATTATTCCCGTATTATTGGAGAAGAACCGGCCAAGATTGCGATTCGCACACAAAAACGGATGTGGGGGTGCTGTGATTATAATACCCGGGTTATCCATCTGAACTGGCAAATTATTATGTCGCCTCTATGTGTGGTGGATTATGTGGTGGTTCATGAACTGTGCCATTTGATTGTTCCCAACCATTCCCGCCGTTTCTGGAGTAAAGTTCGCAAATTCATGCCGGATTTTGATATTCATCGTAAGTGGTTAAAAAACAATCATTTAGATATGATTTTGCCGCTATGAAAATTGATATTAAGGTATTTCCCGGAGCTAAAAAGAATATGGTCAGAAGAGAGCAGGACCGCTATAAAATCTATCTTACGGCGCCTGCTGTCGATGGCAAGGCCAATAAGGCGCTGATCAGCTTTTTGGCCGATTATTTCAAGGTGCGGCGCAGTGAAATCAATATTATAAAGGGGTTGAAATCCAGAGAGAAAACGATTAATATAACAGCATTACAAACGTAAGAAAGGCAGCATTTTAGGCTATCTTAAGCCTGCTAAAGAGGAGATGATTTGATGTTAGAAGAACAGATTAATAAAGATTATATTCAAGCGATGAAAGCCAAAGACAGCGTAAAATCGTCGACATTGAATTTTCTGCGTGCCCAGATTAAAAATCTGCGGATTGAGAAAAGAGCGGATCAGTTGAGTGATGATGATGTCGTCAGTGTGATCAAAAAGCAAGTCAAACAGCGTCAGGACTCCATTGAGCAATATAAACAAGGCGGACGTGAAGATTTAGCCGCCAAAGAAACGGCGGAATACGACATTCTGACCACATACTTACCCAAGCAGCTTTCAGAAGAAGAGGTAGGTAAGTTTGTGGATGAAGCTATTCAAGAAACATCAGCCACTTCTATGAAAGATATGGGAAATGTGATGAAAACCGTTTTAGCCAAAGTAGGTTCTAGCGCCGACAATAAAATGGTCAGTACATTAGTTAAAACAAAACTTTCACAGTTATAAGAACATGATGAAAAAAGTTATTGGTTTTATTTGTCTGACGGTTCTTTTAATCGTCAGTATTTTTGCGTTATGGGTTTCGACCAAATATACCGTCCCGATTATGATGTATCATAATGTGGACTATACCGAAAAACAGGAAGCCAATTGGGTTAGCCCTGAACGGTTTGAAACGCACATGGCCTTTTTGGAAGATCATCATTACGATGTGATCAGCTTTAGCGACTTTATTGAGGCCAAAAAAAATGGCAAAAAACTTTCCCGGAAAACTGTCGTGATCACCTTCGACGATGGATACGATAATAACTACACATATGCGCTACCGGTTCTCCGGAAACATAATCTTCCGGCTATTCTTTTTATGCCGTCGGCCAGGATTGATAAAGAAGGGCACTTAACGTTAGCGCAATTACAGGAAATGATGAATTCCGGTATTGAGATCGGCAGTCACACCAGAAATCACGAATATCTTCCGGATAAGCCGTTAAGCTTTCAAAAAGACGAAATCTTTTTGAGTAAGAAAGAATTGGGCGCGGCATTGAATACGAACATTATGTATTTTGCGTACCCTATTGGCGGCTTCAGCGATGAAATTGTAAAAATGGTTCGGGAGGCGGGCTATGATGCGGCGGCAACGACAAACCGCGGGTATGATCGTTTTAACGATGATTTATATGAATTAAATCGCATCCGTTTTAGCGATAAAGATAATTCGGATATGATTTTAAGGGCGAAATTGTCAGGATATTACAATTTATTTAGAGGTCTGAAGAATCCGAACTAAGTAGTTCTTGATTCTGTGTATTTTTAGAGAAAGGTAATTCATGAGTAAGAAGATCAACACAAAAGTAAAATATGTCCTCGATAAAAAAGGGACTTTTCATATTGAGAATTATAATC
>JAGQKQ010000132.1 GCA_020430005.1 Candidatus Omnitrophota bacterium | reverse complement strand
TGAATGGAAGTTTGATTTCTTTGCGTTTTAAAATGTAAAGAATAAGTACAGCGATGACAACCGTACCAATCAATTGTTTGGTCAACAAAATACGGTCCACAGCCCCCTCTTTGAGGAAACCGAGAATAATCAGCATAGGAACAACCGCCAGATCCTGCGTTAAGGTTATCCCCATTACATCCTGCGCGATTTGTGTTCGGGTTGTATTCTGATGTTTGATAAGACGTAAAATGATGCTGGTACTGCTTAAACTGATAACAAAGCCCAGAAGAACACTTCTCACCAGCGGCCAATGCAGCCAGTATCCCAAACAAAATACAGCCGCCACACTGCCGACAATTTGCAGGAATGTTCCAAAAATAGAAATTCTCCAATTCGCCACCAGACTGGCGACCGAAAATTCCATTCCCATAAAAAACAACAGTAAAATGACACCGATACTGCCCAGCCAGTTTATTAATTCCGTGTCTTCAACTAACTGGAGACCATGAGGGCCGATCACGATTCCGGTTAACAGATACGCGATAAGAACAGGTTGTTTAAAATAAAGGAATATCTGACCAATAACCAGAATGGCCAGTGCGATACCGAATAATTTGGGTAAGGACGGATCCATTAAGAAATGCATGTTTACACCCCTCTTTTCCTTTTATTCTCCATCCCAGTAATTCACATTCAACTCTCCGCGTCCGACAAAGACAAAACGGTCGGGCTTGCCTTCCGCGTCCGGTGGATACTCTGCAAGGACACCGAATTTATTCGAATCCGGATATTCGGCAATTTCCGGAGTCATCTTGGTGCTGACAGCAAGATATTTGAGTTCCTGGGTTCCGGTATTGATAATCTGATGAGCGGTGTCTTTTCCTCCGGGCGGGCAGGCAATGAAATCTCCTGAACGGACAGGATACGTTTCTTTCCCAATTCTGACTTCACCGGCCCCCTCCAGGATAAAAAACATTTCTTCATTAACCCGGTGATTGTGAAAAGGAAACGCGCGCTTTCCCGGTGGAACGGCGGTAATATTGTAACCAAGCTTCTGCGCGCCGATAACAGGCGCGATCATTCCCATTTTGGCATCAAACTTCTCGGCGGTCTCACCCGTCGGCCTGAACGCCTCGGGACGCGGTTTGAATTCGATATCGGCAATATTCATAACAGGTTTGTTCATACACCCCTCCCTTGAATAACATCACTTTAACAATTTAATAGCCTTTTCTTTTAAAGGTGCATTAGCAATTTCAAAATAATCAAACATATTTTCTAAGGTCTCTTTAACTTGCTTAAAATCCTCACAGGGCTCTATTGTCCTTTTCGCCGCCTCTTCTTCTTCAAGACTTATGAGCGAAAGAAAATTTCCTATACGTCCGGCACAATTTAAATCATTCGCATCCTCTATGGACTCTTCAAAAATATCATGCGCTTTATCGAATTGTTTACCTTTAAGATATGCGATTGCCAAATTATTAAGAAGATAATCCTTCCGTTCTTTCCTTTCATTAACAATATCCAAAGCCTTTTGAAAATAATTGATACTGGATTCCAGATGATTTTCACGAAGGTCAACATTACCTAGAAGATTATACGCCTGAGCGTTTACAGGGTATTGCTTAATGACATTTAAAGCAATCATCCTTGCATCGGAATTATTCTTTTCTTCTAATTTCGCCCAAGCAACATCAAGAGATGTTCTCGTAATCATTCCAGAAACTGGCCGCTCATTGGATGAACCCAACATTTTCAACTCAATCTTCTCTCCCTTCTTGGCAAGAACAAAGCCTTTTAAATAATAGGACATATCCGTAAGAAATGGCAAGTCGTCAGGATCTTTTTTTTCAACGATCAACTGAAAAAATCTATTTCCATAAAAGATTAAAACAATATACTCTTCATCAGTAAATTCATAATATCTCGTCTCGAATTGATTCTCTTCATCAGCAGGCATAACATCCGTTTTTATTGGCTCCCCTAAAACATGTTCGGCTTGCTTTAAAACTTCATTCCGGCCCTCTCCCAACATAAGCGCTGCTGTATGAGTTTTTGAGAAAATTCCGGCATAGCAAGTCGCTGTCGATAAAAATAACAATGCTAAGATTAACTGAATATTACGAACACATTTGTTCATACAAACTCTCTTTTTAAATAAGATTTGAAGATTATTAACGGCTGATATGTTATCTTGCCCCATGTCATGATATGAAATTATACTAAATGCCCAACCAAAAAACAATATTACCGGAAAAAAGCCTTTAGGCGCCCATCCAAAACAGAAGAACCCTTCCTTTAATATATCATTATTGTCCTTCAACCTTTAATTGCTCAATAAAACTTTTCTCCGGCCCCTTCATAAACTTGTGTTTGTAATTAGAAACAAAGTCAAACATCACCGGTGATATGGCTGAACGGTTAAAGGTAATAATCGGTTTGTTTGTATCTGAAATTAAGGATCGGTCCAGAAAAATCAAAAACGGCCAATCCGCCTGAAACGCGTCGGGTAATTGACTTAAATCAATAAAGCCGTCCGCCTGGAATCTTGCGGGATTCCCACTGGACGTATTTTTTGTGCAATTATTTTCCCGCAAATATATGCCATTGCTCCCGAAGGTAAACGCGTACTTGTCTTCATATTTAAAGACCTGGGCCTGTATTAAACAGTCATGCTCGGCCACATACATATATCCATCTAACTGCTCCGTTTTATTCGGCTTTGGCCATAGCACAAGCTCGACCTCTTTTCCGTCTATAATTCCTTTCCAGCCTGTCGTTAAACCGGATAGAACGCTGTTTTGTACGGTGGCATCGACTTGCGCCGATTTTGGCGCTGTGGTTTTCACTTGGGATTTCTGCGGCGCGGCGTTTTGCGCCTGCGGTCTGGAAGATCCTTCAGATTTTATGCCCAGACCTTCTTCCAGCCAATCGGTAACGGCCTTAAAATCCTCCAGCATTTTCTTTTGTTCCGGCTTCATGGGTTTATTCATATACGCATACTCAAGCATGTTATGATAAGCGGCTTGAACATTAGTATCCATACAATTTCCCCGGACATAATCTTGCAGTTGATTATAATTACGTGTAAAGAATCCCATCGCCATACCCACCGCAAAAGTAGGACTACGCCCCTGCTGTTGATATTTTAAAACCGTCGACATGTAACGATTCAAACCCCACACCTTCCACGATCCATAATAACGGTCGAAGGCGTCTTCATAGGCGCTCTCAATATAAACATCATGCGGTTCTCCAACAAGTTTCGCGTTTGATCTAAAACCCATCCCGTCCACTTGCTGTTCAATAGTAAAAATTCTCCGCCCTTTCGGGTTTTTAATATGGCTTCGGCAATGATCGGAATAAATCAGAATAAAACTTTCGTAGAAAAAGGCGAAAAAATTCTGATAATCATGCAAAATTTCATAATCTTTATTCGCCAAACGATCCGCCATGGCGGCCAAATCCGGAACAGGATCTTCTTCCTCCGCCTTAATCGCGAACTGAGAACGTTCCGGCTCCCAGTCATTTTCCCGGGAGGCCGTAACAAAACAACCTTCTTCCGCCAAACATTCAAATTCTGCCGGTATCGGGGCGAGAGAAAAATTGATAAGTTCCGTATTAGGACAATGCTTCAAATAGCCTTTCGCTACACCTTTCGCAAAAATCATATAATCAGCCATAGTCGGCGGCTTGGCAAAAGCGGCTTCCTGCCTGTTTCCATACATAGGCGCTAACGGAAGAACCGGTTCATCCTGACAACCTCCTTTATATTGAACACCCAGCGTGCTGAATAAATCGCGCGAAGTTAAATCAAAAACAAATTTGTCATCAAACTTGGTTTTAACAATACCATCTTCTAACTTCCAGCCTTTGGATTTTTGCATTGTTCCTTCATAAAAATATTTTTGTTCCCGATCATAAATAGAACTGAACTCCACACGGATGACTTCCGGCTGACCGTCACATTGTTCTGATACGCTCTTTTGTATAATCTCTAACATCTCTTTAATCGGCAGATCTTTCCCGCTACGGCTTTTTTCAAACCGCTCTAAATTTAATACCCGCACATCACCGGCCTGAATTTTTACCTGAATATATTCGGAACATGAATCACTAAAAACAGCCTGAAACCCGCGTTTGGAAAAACTACTGACCGCTGCTATGAATTTGGTTGGCTCTCTACGATCAAAAGCGCTTTGCAATCGCAATTGCAAATCGCCATAATTCTTAATAACTTCCGTTTCCATATTCCAGATTTTTTTCGCAGCGGCCTTGGCCGGTAACATGACAAAAACACTTAAAAACAGCACTATGCTGATTGTTATAAATTTTATATTTTTCATGATTGTCCTTTTTATTAACTGTTTTTCGGACTCTGTAAAATTAATGCCCTCGAGCATGAAATTATACTAAATCCACCGCCAAAAAACAATATCACAGGAAAAAAACGGTTTGATAAACACCTCTGAAAGGGTTTCTGTAATTTTAATTGTCAACATTTGGATTATCTGGCAAAATAATTTCCATGCAGGAATCTCCTTCACTCCACACAGAAAACCCGAAGATGGGGTATATCGCTTTTCTTTTAGCCGCTTCTCTTATTCTATTAATTCTGGGACTTTTCTTACCGGCCATTCACTTGCGGGAATTGGTTGTTTTCCAGTCCACATTTTCAGTGATCACAGGCATTATCAACCTTTTTCACGAGGGACATATTTTGTTGGGCGTTGTTATTGTGCTCTTTTCCGTTATTTTCCCGATCGGTAAACTTGTCGCGCTGTCTTTAATCTGGTTTCAAAATGTGCCTGTAGCAAAAAAAGTCCTTTACATTAAATGGCTTGAAATATTGGGAAAGTGGTCGATGCTGGATGTTTTCTGCGTGGCGGTAACGGTGGTGATTACACAAATTTCTCATCTGGCCAAAGCCGAGCCTCGGATCGGCATTTATTTCTTCGGCGCCTCCATTATTCTGACCATGATTACAACCTCGCGGATCGGAAAGCTTATTGCGCTTGCAGGTCAAAATAGCCAAAAAGAAAAACCATCATTGGAATAAAAACACGGTTTCCCACTTCCAAACCTCTATTGCTTTAATAATTCTCGCGCGTAATTAAGCGCAGCGTCAATATGCGGCACAATATTTTCGTTTCCAATTATATCATTAATCCCGGAAGTTTTTAGAGTATTTAGAATTTCTTGATCAACCCCGGAAAGGATCAGCCGTATTCCAATCTTTTTTGATTTTAGAATAACCTGACGTAGAGCGTTTAAAGCTGTGGCATCAATACTGGTAACATGTCGCATTCTTAATATCCGCACTTTCGGCCGTTCTTCAATATTGTTCATTGTTTCCAGAAAGGTAGAGACAACACCAAAGAAAAACGGCCCTTGTATTT
>JAGQKQ010000131.1 GCA_020430005.1 Candidatus Omnitrophota bacterium | reverse complement strand
TTAATTTTTCCATGTGTCTTGCGGACAACAATTTTTGATCCATCAGGATCAATAATACCAACACCGCTGGAATCATATCCACGATATTCCAGCTTTTTCAAACCATCAATAAGGATATTTACAACCGGCTTATGTCCAATATATCCTATAATCCCGCACATAATTATTTACCGGATTTTTTAGGCGCGGCTTTTGTTCCCTCAGGGCGGATATTGATATAGGTCACAACTTTTTTATAACTATTTTTCTTGCGTGTGAAATAAATCTCGCCGTCACAGGCAGCCGTTAAATGCATATCGCCATTCACGTTAATTCCCGGTTTCCAGCGATGACCTTCGCGGGTCAATACCGTTCCCGATTTTACGTTTTGTCCGCCGGATACTTTAATACCTTTGGTTTCTTTGTAATATTTGTGTGTTAAACCGCCAACTCTTACCATCGTTCTGTCCTCCTAAAAATAATGAATCCATGACCATTATCGCCATGGATAATTGATATTCTTAATTAAAAGTCTAAAAAGTATATACCTTTTTGCCTAAATACGCAAATATTTCTTGAGGTCCCAATCGGGCCTATTTTTCCTCCAAAATGGCGTCAATTTCCCGCTTAAAAGAGGCAAAATCCCGGGCAACCGTTTTACGGCCGTTAATAAAAAAGGTCGGTGTTCCCCGGACCCCCACAGAGGCCCCCAGTTGCATGTCATCACGGATATAATCCTCATATTTGGCGTCATTTTCAGCCAGACTTTTCTCAAATTTCTTCATATTTAGCCCGATTTTCTTGGCAAATTCCCGGTATTTTTCGTCACTAAGGTTTTGGTTATCGGACAAGATCAGATCCACCATTTCCTGATATTTTCCCTGCTCTGCCGCGGCCAAGGCAACCTTAGATCCCGGCTTGGCCTGGGGATGAAAAGACAACGGAAAATTCTTTACAAGATAATTCACATCATCAGGATAGGCCTCTAGGACATCCACAATCGGCTGATGAAATCGTGCGCAAAACGGGCACTGAAAATCAACAAATTCGACAATCGTAATTGAAGCGTTCTTCTTCCCAATAATCGGAGAATGCTTAACCGGAATATCATGGACCTTCGTGTATTCATCACTAGGCTGAGACGGCTGCTGGGCCTGTCTGGTATTGGCGGCCTTCAGCTGATTAAGAACACCTCCAACAGAATCCCACTGCTCCTCCATCGACTCCACACGCCCTTCCAATTGGGCAACCCGGGTTTGGAGGGACCCACCACCACCATCATTCAAATATTTCTGGATGGCCTTTTGAGTTTTTAGAATTTCATTTTGTGTTTCAAACATGGACTGCATGACATCATTGTTATATTTTAGGCTGACAATCCCTACACCGAATGCGACTCCTATTAAAACAACAAGAATCAAGACAGAAATTTTTTTATCCATAATATTCCCCTTTTTTATACGGATCGGTTTTTATCACCTTACCATGTTTTTTATCAAATTACTATTTAAAACCACACTAAGGTCTGACGGATTAAAGACTTACCCCGCCGTACCTTGATACAATATGCTTAATATCGGCCCAACGTTCTTTACAATCGAAAACCGCGATAATGAGCGTGCTATCTCCTTTTTGCAATGTGCCGACAAAACACGCTCCGGCCTGGCGCGTATAACCGGTCTTTCCATAAATATTACGTTTCCATCCCTGAAAAAGAATTTTATTATGACTTTTTAACGAAATCTTCCGGCCGCCCTTGCTGTAAATGGTTTTATATTTCTGTTTAATAGCTTCCCTAAAAAAAGGATGCATCATTGCCCGTCGGAAGATTAAATACATATCGTAGGCTGTCGTATATTGCTTTCGTTTGGAAGGTAATCCGTTGGAGTTGGCAAAACGCGTATGTTTGGCGTTGATTTCTTTGGCTCGCGCATTCATCATCTGAACAAATTTTTCTTCAGATCCGGCGACAGCCTCAGCCAAAACAACGGAAGCGTCATTTGCCGATTTTAATAAAATCGCGTAGAGCAAATCACGGACTTTATATTTTTCTCCCGGCTTCAAATAAAGCTTCGTCGGTTCCGGGTACGTCGCCCGCTGACTAACGGTAACATACTGATCAAGCGATAAGTTTTCCATCACAAGCAATGCTGTCATAACCTTGGTTGTGCTCGCCGGATAGACACGTTTGTGCACGTCTTTTCCATACAATCGAACAACCTTGGTCCTGTCGGAAAAAATCGCCGCCTTGCATGTCACACTATCCTTAGCGGACGCGTAAAAATTCTGCGTTGCAATAAAAAAGACTATGAAAAGGATAAGGAAGCGTGTTTTCCTCATAAAATCTTAGGAACTTTCTTTAGCACATTCGTAAACACGTTTAATAGCTTTGGCAATCCCGTTCGTCGGAAAAAGTGTCTGACCGTCCGCCCGGCCAATGTGCCAAAAGTCTTTCGTCTTGGCGATAACTATCCGCAAATGCTGAAACAAATGCCCTTCAGTTACCATCGCGTAAATCATCATAACATTTTTATCGGAATCATAAAGGGTGTCCTTAAAAATAACACAGACATTCCCTTTCTCATCTTTCAATTGCAATTTTTGCGGGTCAAAACTCTTTAACCGGTATGATTTCATTTCAACATCCTTTTTGATCGGAACAGAAATATGATCTTTCTTGTGAAACGTAATTTTATAAAACGTTTCTTGTCCTTCCTCCTGCCATTTCCGTTCAAACTTTGTATTAAACTGGGCGGCAATCTCTTCGGTTGTCCGTGAAAATCCCGTCGCCGGAGACTCTTGTAAAACCCATTTGAAGAATTTTTCGTCGTCGGTAACAAGCTCCGCCGAACCTTCCGGTTCAAGACGGCTATTAAGCAGTTTTAGAAAATTGTGGGAAAATAAACGGTGTTTAACATGACTTTTTTTAGGCCACGGACAAGGAAACAGTGTTATAACTTTATTTATGGATTGTTCTTCAAAAAGACGCTCCAACGCCACGCGGGCGTCAATCCGTAATATTTTTATGTTGTTTAAAAATTCTTCTTCGTTCTGTTCCGCTCTTTTTTCAAAGCGCGCTTTTAGTGTCTTATACAAACGTTCCCAATTCTGTTCAATCCCGATAAAATTAACATCCGGCCGCTCCTGCGCCGACTGCAGCATAACCTCACCCAAACCAAACCCTATCTCCAACTCAAGCGGGCCTCTTTTCGGAAACTGACGGGACCAGTCAATGGGACGCTCAATATCAAAGGGATTAACTAGCGGTGATATAAAATCTTGCTGACCTTTCACATCCCGGCCTTCAGTTTAAAGAGGAAGTCCTGTCCTTTCCCAATCATCTGGCCATTTTCAAAAACCACCGGTGTCAATTCGTCATCGGCCACAAGCCCGTCAGCCAATTGAATGGAAGAAAGATAATAGATGACCTCATACTGCTTCTCTCCCACCGCCAAAATCTCTTCTCGATAAGGATTCTTAAGGGTAATCGTCTCATAGGTTCCCGGAACCTCATCATTGGCTTTAAATCCAATGGCCGTATATTCTCCCATAATTTCTTCAACCCCTTGGCGCGTCATACCTTGTGCCAATTGCCGGACGTTATTCAGATTTCTTTTGACCCCAGCACTTTCGGAAACGGCCGTCGAGCTGGATTCCGGGGTGACCTTAACAGCCACACAACCGGTTAGAGATATAAGAAGAAAAATAATGAGATATTTATTCATAACAAAAGCTCCGCTTTTCAATTATCTGAAATTTGTATGGAATGTATTCTAGCGTAAAACCTTTTTTGAAACAAGCCTATTTCATGGCCGTTTTTCTTTTAAAAAAAGTTTAGGCCCGCCGCTATCTTCTGTTATGATATTTTCATGTTCGAGCAGATTATATTAGGAATAATTCAGGGAATCGCTGAATGGCTGCCGGTCAGCTCCGAAGGATGGATCCTGCTAGCAAAGGAAAATCTGTTTCATTCAGGGGATTCCTTTCAGACTGGTGTTCAACAGGCCCTTTTTCTGCACTTGGGCACCTTTTTAGCTGCTCTGATTTATTTTCGAAAAGACGTTATTGAACTTTGCAAAACACTGATTCATTACCAAAAACACCCCAAAGAAGATCAAAAATTAATCATTTTCTTGGGCCTGTCAACTGTTATCAGCGGTTCTCTGGGACTACTCCTGCTAAAGGTGTTTCAAACGTTTGCCGAAGCTATGAACGGCCGCGGAGAGTCGGTCACAATTCTGATCGGGATTCTTCTTCTATTCACCGCGTTTCTTGAACTGCGCGCTAAACATAGCGGTTACCGACATGCCAAAGATATTACCATTACCGACGGAATTATTATGGGCATTATTCAGGGATTCGCCGCATTACCCGGCTTCTCACGTTCCGGGTTAACGGTTTCTGCCCTGCTTCTGCGTAAATTTGACCGTGACATCGCGTTAAAAATCAGCTTTCTAATGAGTCTCCCTATTGTTTTGGGCGGCAATATTTTTTTAAATATAGGGTCATTTCAATGGTCCCTTCCAGCAATGATCGGGCTCTTATTTTCTTTTGCATTCGGCCTGGGAACAATTCATCTTATGCTGACTGTGGCTAAAAAGGTAAACTTTGGGATTTTTGTTCTCCTATTCGGAATTATAACAATTATTTCCGCGCTGATCTAAATCTATGTTAAATAAAAACAAAATTAGCCGGTTTCTTCTAAGAAAAAACAAGGCCGCCCATCCGCAAAACAGCGCCTTTTATAATGTTTATGACCAAAAAAAGCTGGATGGAAACCTTACGGTTATTTCTTATAACATAAAATATTCACGGAAAATTGATGAGGCCATCAAGCTTCTCATTGATCATGAAGATTTAAACAACGATGGAATTTTGTGTTTACAGGAAATGACCTACGAGGGGGTGGAAAAAATTGCCAAAACACTACAATACAACTACATTTATTACCCGGCCGCCGTTCATCGCATGGCCCGCGTTAACATGGGTAATGCCATACTATCAAAATGGCCGATCATAAAACATCGAAAATTAATTCTTCCCCGTATAGACGATAGTGCTTCCCGTCGAATCGCCGTTCAAGCCACAGTAAAAATCGAGGACAAGGAAATCATGTTCTTTTCCGTCCATAAAGAAATGATGCTGCGTCCCCGTCACCGTATAAAACAGGTAAAGCAGATTATTGATTCTATCCCAACGGATATCCGTTATTGTGTCATCGCCGGCGATTTTAATACTTTTCGGGACAAAACTTTAAAGGCCATTCTACAGGCATTCGAGGAAGATGGATTTACCACGGCAACAGGAAACGTAAAATGGTCTTACCAGCATTGGTACTTCCTCAACAAAAAATCACGACTGGACCACATTTTTTCCCGGGGAATGGATGTCATTAACTCCGGCCATGTCATTGACCGCAGCCCCAGTGACCACTTGCCGATCTGGGCCGAATTTAGTTTTAGAGATTCTTAACAACTGACTCCTTTCGTTGACACAATAAAAGCGTTTCTATATAAT
>JAGQKQ010000130.1 GCA_020430005.1 Candidatus Omnitrophota bacterium | reverse complement strand
AATCCTTGTTAATATTGAATCCATCTGAAACGAAAGGTAAGGTTGTATATGGCTAAAGAAACTGACACTATCCCGGTTATTGTGGAAATCCCGAAAGGAAGCCGGAACAAATACGAGTACGACAAAGAAAAGAAAATGCTGGTCTTTGACCGCATGTTGTTTTCTTCTGTACATTATCCGACCGACTACGGATTTATTCCCGATACGCTGGCCTTGGATGGCGACCCGTTAGACGCGCTGGTTCTGGTTACTGAACCGACGTTTCCGGGGTGTTATATTGAATCCCGCCCTATCGGTCTGTTCAAAATGACAGATGAAAAAGGTCCGGACGAAAAGGTCATGTGCGTTCCTATTCGCGACCCGTTGTGGAACCATATCCATTCTTTAGATGAAGTGGCGCCTCACTTGCTTCTTGAAATAGAACATTTTTTCCATGTCTATAAAGACCTGGAAGAAAAGAAAACGGCCGTTGAAGGCTGGCATGATGTCAAAGAAGCGGTCAAGATTATTCAGGAATCACGCGACCGTTATAAAAAGTAAAGGAAGATGTAAAAATCTTTTTCTTTAATTTATGATGAAACTGCTTTACACAACACGTTCTCCTTACGCCCGTAAAGTCAGAATTTTTGCTTTAGAAAAAAATATTGATCTTGACCTTGTCCCCGAAGATCTTACCGCCAAATCAGAGAATTTATTAAAAAATAATCCAGCCGGTAAGGTTCCTGCGTTAATACTGGAGAATGGACAGGCTTTAGCTGATAGTGCTGTTATCTGTGAATACCTGGAATATTTGAAACCGGAGCCCCGCCTTATCCCGACTGATCCTGAAAAGCGGTTTCAGATTCTCCATCTCGATGCTGTCGCTAAAGGTATGACCGATGTCACAGTCAGCATCTTTTATGAACAATTTCTGCATAAGGATAACGTCAACAAGCCGTTTCTCGAAAGCCGTAAAAAAATTATCCATGATTGTTTGTCTTTCTTTGAGAGTCGCCTGCCGCAGATCGAAGAACTTCATGCCGCATCTATTAATTTGGCCTGTGGCATTGGTTATTTAGAGTTTCGTTTTGCCGACTTTGGTTTCCGTCAACAATTTCCAGAGCTCATGACATGGTATGACAAATTCATTCAACATCCGTCACTTAAAAAAACGGCCCCTGTTGAATAATTTTAGAGTAACCTTTGACGAAAGGACAAAGCCATGAAAATAGGAGAAAACGACGTTAACATTTTTAAGGTGCGTAACCGTCGCGGATACGCGGCCGTCTGTAAAGACTGTCTTACAGAAGGCGATACCAAGGAAGAGGCCTACGAACGTATGGTGAAAGCCATCCGTCGGGTAGAAAGAAAAATTCTTAACAAAGATTAATCCTCAAAACAATATAGCGGACATATCGCTATAGGAGCATCTCTTGCAAGATCATATCATTTTAGGCTTGTCGTTTATTATCGCAATCGGTGTTTTGGCGCAGTGGGTTGCCATGCAGCTGAAACTGCCGTCCATTTTATTTTTACTTGTATTTGGCTGTGTCGCCGGTCCGATAACCAGTATGATTAAGCCGGATTTGATATTAGGCGATCTTCTTTTTCCGATTGTTTCGCTATCAGTTGCGATTATTTTATTTGAGGGCGGTACCGATTTAAAACTCAACGAACTCAAAGAAATCGGGAAAGTTGTTCTGAATATGATTACGGTGGGTGTGCTGGTGACATGGGTGCTCATTTCGGCCGCCGCTTATATTTTCCTTCAATTCAATCTTTCAATTTCCATTTTATTAGGGGCTATGTTGGTCGTGACCGGACCAACTGTTATAGGGCCTTTACTGCGGCATATGCGTCCGTCGGGAAAAGTTGGTAATATTGTAAAATGGGAAGGAATTATGAACGACCCGATCGGTGTTATTATTGCCGTTCTGGTTTTTGAATCCATTCTGTCACATAGTATCCAGGAGGCCGGTATCGTTGTTTTTGGCGGGATCATAAAAACATTGTTTATGGGAATTGTCATCAGTGTTGGATTTTCCGGTCTTTTAATTTTCTTGCTGAAGCGGTATTTAATCCCGGATGCCCTTCATCAGGTCTTTACATTGATGCTGGTTATTGTCGCGTTTGTTATGTCTAACATTGTCCAGCCGGAATCAGGGCTTTTGACGGTGACCTTAATGGGAATTATTCTGGCCAATCAGAATATTGTTTCCATTAAACATATAGTGGAATTTAAAGAGAATTTACGGACACTTATTATCTGCACACTGTTTATAATCCTTTCTGCGCGTCTGAAAATGTCTGAATTAACATCTATTGATTTAAACAGCCTTATATTTGTAGGTGTTTTAATTCTTGTCGTGAGGCCGGTCAGTGTTTGGATCGCCACAATGAAAACAGATCTGCGGTGGCAGGATAAATTGTTTGTCGCGTGGATGGCGCCTCGTGGAATTGTGGCGGCGGCTATGGCCTCGATTTTTGCTTTTGAATTGTCGCATGCCGGACACCCGGAAGCCGCACGGTTGGTACCGATCACGTTTTTGGTGATCATTGCAACGGTTGTTGTTTATGGGATTACGGCAACCCCGCTGGCCCACTTCCTTAAACTGGCTAAGGCGAACCCTCAGGGAACCATTATGGTCGGTGCCCACCGGTGGGCGCGGCTTTTGGCCAAAGTGCTCCAAGATCATGGATTGAGGGTTGTCCTGCTGGATAGTAATGGATACAACATTTCTAAGGCCAAACAGGAGGGGTTGGAAGCCTATCATCAAAATGTTCTCACTGAAGGAGTTTTAAACCAAATTAATCTGGAGGATGTCGGACGCATTTTTGCCATGACCCCTAACGATGAAGCCAATACCCTGGCGGCTTTACGTTTTCAAGGAACGTTCGGCCGCGCTAATATTTATCAGTTGTATCCGGAGCATTTGGAAGAGGGGGGAGCTGAAAAATCATCGCAGCAGCATTTGCACGGGCGTTTCTTATTTTCACAAAATATGGGATATGAAGAACTTACAAAAAAACTCACCGGTCTTAACTCTTTCGAGAAATTCTCAGTTGGTGAAGGGGCTAGTTTAAAGGATTTGATCCGCCAGCATAACGTGATCCCGCTGTTTCTGATCCGTCAGGAAGGCAGCCTGGGTGTCTTTACAGATGAGGGGAACCTTCAGCCGGAGGAGGGGGATGTTTTGATTGCCCTTCGGAATTAAACCCCGGAAATCTGCAAAATTTCATTTGTTTTTCGAAAAAAAATGTTATTATTGTTGTAGGACAAATTTAAAGGAGAAGTACTCCTGAATACGCCCGGCTGCACTGGACCGAAGAAGGCCGGTTAACGGCCCAAAACGTTTTTGGTAAGCCGATTTCAGGAAAGAAAAATAAGCGCATATGGTTTTAGTTGTTAAATCCTTGAGGGGAGGACGGCGGCTTTATACTGTATGTGTTTTTTTATTATAAAAACATTATTTTCGAGAAAGGAAAGCAATGAAAAGACATATCGGGGTGAAAGGTGTTTTAAGCGTGGTTTTGATTATGATGGCGGTTATGGTAGCGGAGTCGGGATGGTCTATGGACGATGCGGATTTTACCTTTGGCAAGGTTGAAGAAATTTCACAGGATCAGGTGACAATTTCAGAATTTGATCCTGAGCAGGATATGGATGTGAATGTTGTTTATGATTTGGCCAGGGATGTCATCCTGGATAATATCCAGTCTCTTGATGAAATCCTTGTTGGAGATTTAATTGATATTGAATATGAGGAAAGTAACGGAAAGAAAATTGCCAAAGTGATTGCAAAGGATGAAGAAATTTATGAAATGCCGGAATACGATGAGGGTTCTGAATCGTTAGAAAATTCAAAGGAAGGAATGGAGGAATAAGCAATGTACCAAGAGGGAAAACCTCGGAAGTTTAAGAAAAGCAATGACGATGATTTGTGGTTGGAAAAGGTTAAAGCCAGAGCTGAAAAGAAGCGAAGAAATCAACGTCGAGACAAACGTAACCAGTCTTAGTGCGATTTTTTGAAGGTCTTAATAGTCCGCTTGTTGTTTTTAGACAAGCGGACTATTTTGTTTTATAATGCCCGAAGGTTTTTTTCAGGGACAATTTCTAGGAGGTTTTATGACATCAAAAGATATTAAAATTCATTTCTTGGGAACGAACGGATGGTATAGCAGCCCCACGGGAAACACAACGTGTTTATTGCTGGAAACAGACGATTTTTCTATTATTCTGGATGCGGGGAACGGTTTGCATAAAATTGACCGGTTTGTTAAAGAAGACAAAGACACCTATCTTTTTTTAAGTCATTTTCATATTGATCATATCAGCGGCCTGCATACGTTGGCTAAAAACCGATTTCCGAAAGGGCTAAAGATTATATGTCATGTCGGTGGGAAAATTATTCTGGACAATGTTATCCGACAGCCGTATACAATTGCGTTGGAGGATTTGCCCTATGATGTTACGGTTATTGAGCTGACGGAGGGGCGGCACGATATTTTTCCTTTTGGTCTGGTCTGTCAGGACCTAATTCATTCGACCACATGCTATGGTTATCGCTTTGAAATCGGGGATAAAGTGATCAGCTATTGTACCGATACGGGTAAATGTGCATCGGCGCTTGAATTATCACAAAACGCCGACATTTTGATTACCGAATGTGCCCATAGGCCGGGCGAAACTTCCGATTCCTGGCCGCATTTAAATCCTCAGGAAGCGGCCGAAATGGCCCGCGAGGCGGCTGTTAAACGGCTGGTCTTAATGCATTTTGATGCTAATGCTTATCCAACGAAAGAAGCCCGGCAGGAAGCTGAGAGAATCGCACAGGATATCTTTCCGCAGACAACAGCGGCTTACGATGATATGAGTATCAGAGTTTAGCAGCGGTTGGCGATATCCAGCAGTTCTTCGGGAGCATTGACCATAAAATCCGGGGAGTATTTTTTAAGAGCCTCTGCAGAATTATAGCCCCATGTCACCGCTATAGATTTGATATTTAATTTTTTGGCAGCAACAATATCCCGTGTTTCGTCACCGATGTAAAAGATATTCTGCGAATGAAAATCATGCTTGTTGATCAGCTTTTTTAAAGACTTATTTTTCCCCCATACGCTTGATGTGGTATAGACAAAATCAAATGTATTAAGATCATGATTATTCAGGAATTCAGAAATATTTTCCGCACTATTAGAGGATAAAATTCCTATAGAATTACCTTTGTCCTGAAGTTTGTGGAGGGATTCTTTTATCCCTTTAAAAGGAGAAAGGGATTTAATATTTTTTTTAAACTCTTTTCTGGCCTTAGTAAGGATTGCCGGGATTTTCAAAATAGGAACTTTTAAATGGCGCATCACTTCTTGGGAGGTCATATTCTTTAATTTGTGCAACTCATCCCATTGGATAGGATCATAGTTAAATTCTTCACACAAATCGTTACTGATTTTGACAATATAATGATGGGTATCAGCAATCGTTCCGTCAAAGTCGAAAATAAATATAGGCTTTTTCATATAGAGTATTTTACATAACTTTTTTATTTAGAA
>JAGQKQ010000012.1 GCA_020430005.1 Candidatus Omnitrophota bacterium | reverse complement strand
GTTCTTTAAAAGGCTTATAGAACTCTCCCAGCAATTCGTGATATTCAATTTTCCCCTCTTCAATCAAATCCAGGTCTGCTTCCATTTTCGCGGTAAACCCTTCATCCATGATTTTGGAAAAATATTCCACCAGAAGATCACAAATCAATTCACCCAATTCTGTCGGCCCTAAATACCCTTTGGAACGGACCACATAATTGCGAAGCACCAGAGTTTGGATAATCGACGCGTAAGTACTGGGACGCCCGATTCCGTCTTCTTCAAGCGCTTTAACAAGGCTCGCATCGGAAAAACGCGGCGGCGGCTTGGTAAAATGCTGCGTCGGTTTAATCTCTTGAATCTTTAATTCATCCCCTTTTTGATAATGAGAAAAATCGACCACTTTTTCTTCTTCTTTTTCTTCCCGCTCCAGCGTTAGGAATCCGTCGAACTTTAAGGTCGATCCGGAAGCGGCAAACTGGAAACGCCCGGCCTTGATTTCCATCTTTTTATATTCATAAACTGCCGGTGACATTTGCGAACTAACAAAACGGTTCCAGATGATGGTGTAAAGTTTATACTGATCATCATCCAGATACTTCCGTAAATCTTGCGGCTTGTAATCAATATTGGTCGGACGGATTGCCTCATGCGCTTCCTGGGCCGATTTCTTGGATTTAAATTTGTTGGGGGTTTCCGGGAGATATTTATCTCCATAGTTATCGCCAACATAAGACCGAAGCCGTTCCAAGGCGGTTTGGGAAACATTGACAGAATCGGTTCTCATGTATGTAATCAAACCGACGGTTTCTCCGTCACCCAAATCAATCCCCTCATAAAGCTGCTGGGCCAGCATCATGGTTTTGTTGGCATTAAAGCGCAGCTTGTTGAACGCTTCCTGCTGCATGGTACTGGTAATCAACGGCGGCTGAGGATTCCGTTTAACATCCCGCTGACTGATATCCGTAACGTTAAACGTTTCCTTTTTAAATTCCTCAACAATGTTATCCGTCTCGGCTTTATTGTTGAGTTCAAATTTTTTCCCGTCAATTTTTTCTAATGATGCTTCCAGAAGACCGTCATAGCCGTCTTTCTTTAGATCCACACCGATCTGCCAGTATTCTTTAGGCTCAAAATCACGAATAGCGCGTTCACGATCTACAATTAACCGTAACGCAACAGACTGTACCCGCCCGGCACTTAAACGGGACCCGACCTTTTTCCAAAGGATCGGACTGATTTTATATCCGACAATCCGGTCCAGAACCCGCCGTCCGATCTGGGCATCGATTAAATTCTTATTAAATTCTCTCGGATTTTTAAAAGCCTTAATAACCGCTTCTTTCGTAATTTCCTGAAACGTGACCCGGTAAACTTTTTTGTCATCGCCGAACTGACTGGCAATATTCCATCCAATCGCCTCTCCCTCACGGTCAGGGTCAGTCGCCATATAAATTTCTTTAGCTTTCTGACAGTCTTTTTTAAGTTTTGTCAGAATTTTGGATTTGGAACGGACCACGATAAACTTCGGCTCAAAGTTATTCTCCAAATCAACACCCAGAGTTGATTTTGGTAAATCAACCAAGTGTCCCATGGATGACAGAACTTTGTATTTGTTATCAAGAATCTTATTAATTGTTTTAACCTTTGTTGGAGACTCAACAATAACTACCGGCTTTGCTTTAGACATAAAAACCCTTCTTCATTTTAGCGGACAAAAAACTTGCCCGGTAACTGTTTGATAAACTTCTTCATTTCTAATTGGATTAACGCTGAATACACATCGGAAGACGGCTGTGACGACTGTTCAAGAATTTGATCAATATGAACGGGACGGTCCTGGATATATTGAAACACATCCCGCTGTATCGCCGGCATCGTTGTTTCCTGATCTGTATCAATCTGTTCAAAATCATTGTTTAGATATCCGTGCAAAGCCAGCTCAAATTCCTGCAGGACATCATCAACGTCTGTTATTAAATGCGCGCCTTGCTGAATCATCTTGTGAGTACCGGCGGCTGACGGCGTGTCAATCCGTCCGGGAATGGCAAAAACTTCCCGGCCCTGCTCCAAAGCGAAATCCGCTGTGATAAGTGCTCCGCTTTTTAACGCCGCTTCCACCACAATAACCCCCATGGATAAACCACTGATGATACGGTTACGCCGCGGAAAGTTATAGGGCATGGGCGAGCTTTCCATCGGGAATTCCGAAATGACCGCACCACGGGAAACTATCTCGGAGAATAATGGTTTATTTTCCGGCGGATAAATGCAGGCCAGTCCGGACCCTAAAACCGCTATCGTAATTCCTCCGGCTTTTAATGTGCCGCGGTGGGCCGCGGTATCTACTCCGCGCGCCATACCGGAAACAACCGGAATACCTAATTCTCCCAAACGAACAGCAAATTGTTCAGCTGTATTTATTCCATAGACCGATGCTTTACGGGAACCTACAATCGATAAGGAAATATGATGGTTCTTGGGCAATTGACCTTTCATGTATAAAACAACCGGCGCATCGGGAATCGTCGCCAACTGTTCAGGATAATGATCATCACCGATGCATAACAGTTCAACGCCGTGACTTTGTATCAAAGCCAATTCATTTTTGAGAAATCCATCATGGTTAAATTCCAGAATATTCTGGATAGATTGTTCCCGTAAAATACCGGAAGCCTGCAGTTCTTTTTGATTGCTGCCTAAAATTTTGGTGGGACATCCGAAAAAATCCAAAAGTTTTTGAATAACCTTATTGCTTAGTGCCGGAATCGCATTCAGAATAAGTAACGCTTCTTGCCTAGTCATTGTTTACCGCCTTTAATACACTTTCCGTAATCTCATCAATGGTTTTAAAATCCGCATCAATTGTCATCTGGGCCTGTTCGTAATATGCCTGCCGCTCGGTCATCATTGTTTTAATTTTTGCCAGCGGATCATCAACATCTAACAAAGGCCGTTTTTTAAACCCGTCTGTTTTTTGCAGATTTTCCAGAATACAATCGGGGGATGCCTTTAAATAAATCAATGTCGCATGTTGCTTTAAGGCCGTCACATTTTCCGGATTGAGCAGGATACCGCCACCGCAATCAATAATAACCCCGGTCTTTTTCCCAATATCCTGAATGACCTCCGCCTCCAGCTGCCGGAAATGCTGCTCACCATATTCACGGAAAATATCCGCAATCGGCATCCCGGCCCGTTCAATCACCATCGCATCGGTGGAGATCACAGGTCTGTCCAGTAAAGTTGATAACTTCTTAGAAACCATGGACTTACCAACGCCCATAAACCCTGTGAGTGCGATATTGGAATGTGACGACATGGCTGAATTTTAGCACACACCCCATGCCGTGTCAATTAGAGTACTATTATTAATATTATTTATAAGGAGGGTTAAAACCGGTAGCCGTTGATGATCCAGTGGATAATCAATTCACCCCAGAAAAGGCTGATGAGCGAGCCTAAAACCAGAAACGGCCCGTAAGCAATAACGGTGTCTTTTGTGCGGATTTTTTCGTAGATTCCGTAAATAGCCCCAAAGAAAGGCGCGATAAAGAAACTCAAAATAGCCAGCTTCCATCCCAAGAAGGCCCCGACCATCGCCATGAGTTTAACATCCCCGCCACCCATAGATTCTTTTTTGAATAAAAAGTCGCCCAGAACTCCCATCGCGTAGATAGATCCGCCACCGACCATAAAACCGATCACGGCAATATCCAGGCTGACCACGTGCGGGATAATGGATTTCAGACCTGATTGTTGAATGACACTCAGTTTATTTTCCACAAGCCAGTCGAAAATAGTCGCCGCACAAATAATACCCAGTAACCAGAAATCAATATATTCTTCCTCTTCTCCGTCTTCATTCTTAGGAGGATTCTTTTTGTAACGGATCACCGATACGAGACAATCCAACAAAATAAGCGTTGTAATAATCCGCATGATTAAGCGCCCGACTTCCACCGCCTGCTGATCAACTGTAAACATTGATGGAATCAGGGCCGCAAAAACCAACCCAAAAACCATCCCGCCCACACTGACCTCGTCGGGAATTAAACGGTGTTCAAAATCCACAAACGTGGCGACAATAAAACATGACAACATAAACAAATACGGAATCAAAATAATATCCAAGCCATAATACAGATAAAATCCAACGAAGGCGCAAGCGGTTAATAATTCCACAAAGAAATAACGGAAAGGAATTCTTTGATGACAGCAACGCGATTTCGCGCCGAGAAGGATATAACTAAAAAGAGGAATGTTATCGGACCAGGCGATGGGCTTTTGACACTTCGGACAATGGGAACGCGGTTTGACAACGGATTTCTCGTGCGGCCAGCGCACAATACAAACATTAAGGAAACTACCGACACAGGCACCGAGAACAAACAAAAAACTGCCGATAACTGTTGTCTCGCTCAACATCCGGTCCTTTCGTAAAGGGCTTTACGCATTACGATTTTGACTTTGTCATCCAGTTGTGTGTTGGCCCAATGCTGCAACGCCAGCACACCCTGATAAAATAACATCCCTAATCCGTTGGCTGTCTTGGCTCCCTTTTTTCTGGCCTGGGCCAAAAGTTTTGTTTCCGGCGGATTATAAATCAAATCGTAAACAAACATATGCGGATGAAAAAGCTCGTCTTCCAGAAGAAGCGGATCATCCTTCTTAAGCCCCAAAGAGGTGGTATTAATCAAGACATCAGCTAATTCCATATTCAAGTCATCAATACTGTTAACCGGCTCAACAATATCAATATTGATGCGCTGCCCGATGTCTTCTAACAGCGTTTCAAGACGGGAGGTTGTCCGATTATAAATCTTGATGGATTCAGGACGGTCGGGAATCATACACAGCGTCCCGATAATGGCACGGGCGGAACCGCCGGCCCCGAGAATCGCCACCCTTTTTCCCCTCATGTTCATTTCCAACTCCGCCATATGAGCCATGAAACCGGGCGCGTCGGTATTATAACCCAGCAGTTTTCGTTTTTGATTAATAACAATTGTATTAACCGCTCCGATACGTTCAGCCAGAGGATTCAGACTGTCTATGTAAGATAAAACTTTTTCTTTGTAGGGAACGGTGACATTCAAACCGAAAATCGGTGAGTTTTCTTTGCGCAGATCGGTAAAGAACTGGTCCAGCTCATTTTCTTCTAAAGGAAACAGTTTATATTCTGCCGGCACATCTAATTCGGCAAACGCCGCATTATGCATCGCCGGAGACAGACTATGCTTTAAAGGATTACCAATGATGCCGTAAATCGTTTTTTGATCCTGCGTCATTATTTTTTGGTATCTTTTTTCTGTGAAAGTGTTTTGTTCACCGCGTTAATATAGGCTTTCGCGGATGCTTCCAAAATATCCGTGCTGGTTCCATGCGCGATAACCTGCTTGCCATCCATTTTAACCTTCACCATAACTTCTCCCAAGGCATCTTTTCCACGCGTTACCGATTGAATAGAATAATCAATCAACTCCCCTTTAAGTTTGGTGATCGCATCAATGGCTTTATAGCATGCGTCCACGGGACCATCACCCGACGATGATTTGGTATATTTCTTACCTTTGGATTTAAGAACAACTTCCACCTGCGGCTTTACATTTGTCCCGCTTTGATAGGTTACACTGTCCAAACTCCAGATTTTCTGGAATACTTTGATTTCATCTTCAACGATCGCAATCAAGTCTTCATCAAACACCTGTTTTTTCTTATCGGCGACCGCTTTAAACCGCTCGAAGGCGGTGTCCAATTCTTTATCTTTCAAAATAACGCCCAAGGCTTTTAATCGGTCACGAAAAGCGTGACGTCCGGAATGTTTTCCCAATACCAAACCTGTTCCGTGAAAACCGACATCCTCAGGACGGATAATTTCATAAGTGGTTCGCTCTTTCAAAACCCCATCCTGATGAATTCCGGATTCATGACGAAACGCGTTGGCCCCAACAATAGCCTTGTTCGGCGGCACAACAAACCCTGTCGCCTTACTCACCAAACGGGACACGCGGCAGATTTCCTTGGTTTTAACATTTGTGGTACACCCATAGACATCTGAACGTGTGTTAATCGCCATCACGATTTCTTCCAACGATGCATTACCGGCACGCTCGCCAACGCCATTGATTGTACATTCCACTTGACGGGCACCGTTCATAACGCCGGCCAATGAATTCGCTACCGCCAAGCCCAAATCATCATGACAATGAGTGGAAATAATCGCTTTATTAATATTCGGCACATTGTTGGCAATGTCCGCGATCAAACGCCCATATTCCGATGGGACACCATAACCAACCGTATCCGGAATATTTACCGTCGTGGCTCCGGCTTTAATAACGGCTTCCAAAATGCGGAACAAAAATTCTTTTTCCGAACGTGAGGCGTCTTCCGGAGAAAATTCCACATCGTCGACCTTCTGGCGGGCTAACGTAACGGCATCGACCGCCATTTTCAAAATTTCATCTTCGGATTTCCGCAATTTATGCTGTAAATGGATTTTGGATGTCGCCAAGAACACATGAATCCGTTTTTTCTTGGCCGGTTTTACCGCGTCAGCCGCCGCCTCAATATCTTTTTTAATGGAACGCGCCAAACCGCAAACGGTTGACGTTTTTATGTGTTTGGCCACCATCTGGACGGAATCAAAATCTCCCTTTGAGATCACAGGAAACCCGGCTTCTATAATATCAATCCCCAGACGTTCCAAACCATAAGCGATTTCCAATTTCTCTTTTTCATTCATGCTGGCGCCGGGAGCCTGCTCCCCGTCGCGTAAGGTTGTGTCAAAAATCAATACTTTATCTTTTTTAGCCATAACTTTTTTGTGGTCCGTGGGCCGTGATCAGTGATCATTTATCGATCACAGACCACTGAACACAGATCACACATCCTTTTGGTTTTTTTGAAATTCTTTTATTTTTTCCCGGGCAAACTTTACGGCGACTTTGTCTGCCCCGTCTCCAAATTTATTCGCATGAGAGTAAATCAGGAGCGTATCCAATTCGTCTTGGGAAACATGCCTGGCTTTTTCACCAACCAGACGGATATTCAGCCCTTTGGTTTCGAGGCTTAACACTTTAATGCCAAATTGCTCTACAAAGGCACGCAGCGTCTTTTGGGAGTAACCCCATTTGTGATTTCCAAAATGTCCGATATAAATCCTGGAATTCCAGAGGTTCTCGCCAAAAATAAAATCGACAAAATTATCAAAACCGAACTTAAAATATTTAAAGAGTGTCTTTTTAAAGTCCGGAACCTGAATCGTGATTCGTCCACCGATTTTTAAGACGCGTGTCCATTCGTAAAAAACGACAAAGCGGAGATATTTATCGAAATGTTCTAATAAATCCTCCGCTAAGACTTCGTCAGCCGATTGATCCTCGTAAGGTAACGGCTGACTGATATCGCAAACCACATCCGGCTGGCAAGCCTTAACGGAATCGATATTTATCCACCCGTTGAGCTTTTTTGTTCCGCAGCCTAAATGTAATTTCATTACTATTTTTGCATCCACGACATCATGTCGCGTAATTTCGCTCCGACTTTCTCAATAGGGTGTTTAGCGGATTCTTTTCGGTACCGCAGGAAGTTTTCTCGACCATTTTTGTTTTCTCTCATCCATTCTCTGGCAAACTTCCCTTTTTGAATTTCCGTCAGGATCTTTTTCATTTCTTTACGAGTACGTTCCGTAATGACACGCGGTCCACGGGAATAATCCCCATATTCTGCGGTATCAGAAACACGCTCACGCATCCCGACAATACCGCCTTCATACATCAAATCCACAATCAATTTCATTTCATGAAGACATTCAAAATAGGCCATTTCCGGTGCGTAACCCGCTTCCACTAACGTTTCAAAACCGGCTTTAATCAATTCACTACAGCCTCCGCAAAGAACAGCTTGTTCGCCGAACAAATCGGTTTCAGTTTCTTCTTTAAAGGATGTTTCAAAAATTCCGGCACGACCGCCGCCGATTCCTTTGGCATAACCCAAAGCGTCTTTCAACGCTTTACCGGACGCATCCTGATAAATGGCGACCAAACAAGGAACACCTTTTCCTTCTTCAAACTGACGACGAACCAAAGCTCCAGGACCTTTCGGTGCGATCATCCATACATCGATATCTTTTGGCGGCTTAATTTGACCAAAATGGATATTGAAGCCATGAGAAAACGCTAAGGATTTTCCTTTTTTCATATAACGACGGATAGATTTTCGGTATAACTCGCCCTGAACATGATCCTGAGTTAAGATCATAATAACATCCGCGTCTCTCGCCGCATCTTTGGCCTCTACCGGTTTAAATCCGTCAGCAACCGCTTTGTCATAGTTCGGCCCGCCCTTGCGTTGGGCAACGATAACGTCTAATCCGCTGTCACGCAAGCTCAAAGCTTGTCCGCGGCCCTGAATACCATAACCAACAATCGCAATCTTTCTGTTTTTATATATTCCTAAATCCGCATCCTTGTCATAATAAATCTTTGGCATTGTTCTTTTCTCCTTTTAAAAATCGAACCCCAGAGACCCTGTAACCCGGGAACCCCGAAATATTTTTTTCTGGATCTCAGGGTATCTGGGCGACAGGGTCACTAGTTAATTAGTTTAAAGTTTCAATTAAATTTATAAAACTGTCTAAATGCCGAAACTCTTTATGCGTCGCATCTTTCAGATCAATCACATTAATTTCGTCCTGTAATATCCCGACAGCTTTGCCAAATTTCCCTTTTTGAATTAACCGAACGGCCTCCGCCCCAAGACGTGTCGCCAGAATACGATCTTGGCCCAAAGGAGTTCCTCCTCGCTGAACATGTCCCAGAACAACAAAACGGGATTCCAGGCCTGTCATGGAGGTCACTGTTGTAGCCAACTCATGAGCTTTACCGGCCCCCTCGGCAACAACAATCATCCAACTGATTTTGCCTCTTTGATGTCCGGCCTTGATATCCTGAACCATCTTATCATAATCAAAGGTCCGCTCCGGAACAATAACTTCTTCCGCGCCAGCCCCGAGGGCAACTTCCACCGCAATATATCCGGAACGATTCCCCATGACTTCAATGATAAAAATCCGTTCCATACTATGGGCCGTGTCTCGAATCTTATCAATAGCTTCTAAAGCCGTGTGAACCGCGGTGTGGCATCCGATGGTCTGGTCGGTTCCGTTAATGTCATTATCAATCGTTCCCGGCAAACCGATGGTCGGGAATCCAAACTTTTCATAAAGACGTGCCGCACCTTTATAACTACCGTCACCACCAATCACCACCAAAGCGCCGATACCATGTTTTTTCAAAATCTTAACAGCGGCTTCTTTACCCGCATCCTCGGCAAAATCTTTTGAACGCGCTGTTTTTAAAATCGTTCCGCCTCTGTTAATAATATTCGATACCGAACGATGGTCGAAATCTTCGATTTCTTCTTTTAGAAGTCCCTCATAACCCCGCATAATGCCACTCACTTTTAAACCCTCATTCAAAGCAAAGCGGGTAACACTACGAATAGCGGCATTCATTCCCGGCCCGTCGCCACCGGATGTAAGAATACCAATCCTTTTCACTTTATTAAGGTTTATACCTAACATATGATAATCCTTATAGTGGATTAATAACGATAATGATCGGGCTTGTAAGGACCTTCAACCGGAATGCTCAGGTAATCAGACTGTTTTTGGGACAGCTTATCCAGCTTAACACCGATCTTTTCCAAATGCAGCCGGGCCACTTTTTCATCGAGTTGTTTCGGAAGAACATAAACTTTATTTTCATAATTTTTGTAGTTCTTCCATAATTCAATCTGGGCCAAAACCTGATTTGTAAACGAGTTACTCATAACGAATGATGGATGTCCTGTTGCGCAGCCAAGATTTACCAGTCGTCCGGCGGCCAGAACAATAATACGTTTTCCATTCGAGTAAGTATAAAGATCAACCTGCGGCTTCACTTCCTCTTTCTTGATGTCTTTCTTGGCATTGAGATAGGCCACTTCAATTTCCAAATCAAAGTGTCCGATATTACAAACAATGGCGCCGTCTTTCATAGCGTCCAGGTGTTCACCGCGAATAACATCACAACATCCTGTTGTTGTAACAAAGATATCTCCAACTTTTGCGGCTTCGGCCATGTTCACGACTTCATATCCTTCCATCGCGGCCTGTAACGCACAGATCGGATCAATTTCTGTCACAAGGATACGTCCGCCTAAACCTTTAAAGGCTTGAACACATCCTTTGCCGACATCCCCATAACCGGCCACGACACAAACTTTTCCGGCAATCATAATATCGGTCGCGCGTTTAATACCGTCTACCAGTGACTCCCGGCATCCGTACAAATTGTCAAATTTCGATTTAGTCACAGAATCATTAACATTAATCGCCGGAACTTTAAGCGTTCCTTTCTTAACCATTTCATAAAGACGGTGCACACCGGTTGTGGTTTCTTCGGTAATTCCACGAACTTCCTTTAATAAATCCGGGTATTTATTGTGCATGATTAATGTTAAATCACCACCATCATCCAGAATCATGTTCGGGCCTTTACCGTCGGGCCATATGATGGTTTGTTCAATACACCACTCGTATTCTTCTTCGGTTTCACCTTTCCAGGCAAACACAGGAATACCTTTGGCCGCAATAGCCGCTGCCGCGTGATCCTGCGTTGAGAAGATATTACAAGATGACCATCTTACTTCTGCCCCTAACTCGATAAGAGCTTCTATAAGCACGGCTGTCTGAATTGTCATATGAATACATCCAGCAATACGCGCGCCTTTCAGCGGCTGTTCCGCCTTGTATTCTTCACGGATCGACATTAAACCGGGCATTTCATTTTCAGCCAGAGAAATTTCTTTTTGTCCCCAGTCGGCTAATGCGATGTCCTTTACTTTATAGTCTTCTGATGTGGCTGTTGGATTCATTTTGTTTTCCTTATTTTTCATATTAAAACTCGGTTAATTAAACAGCGGCCGTTCCGTTAGCCATACTATTAGCCAAAGCCTCTGCCTTATCCGTTTTTTCCCATGTAAATTCTTTTTCTGTCCGGCCAAAGTGTCCGTGCACGGCGGTGATCTGGTATCTTGGTTTTAAAAGATCCAGCTGTTTAATAATTCCTGCCGGCGTCAGATCAAAATGCTCTTTAATCAACATGGCAATTTGTTCATCCGAAAATTTGGATGTTCCGAATGTATTCACATGAATAGATGTCGGAGCCGGAAAACCAATAGCATAAGACAACTGCACTTCGCATCGCTTGGCAATACCCGCTTTAACAATATTTTTTGCCACATACCGTGCGGCATAGGCGGCTGAACGGTCGACTTTTGACGGATCTTTTCCAGAAAAAGCTCCACCACCATGGCGTCCGTATCCTCCATATGTATCAACGATAATTTTTCGTCCTGTTAATCCACAGTCTCCTTGCGGTCCTCCGACAACAAATTTACCCGTCGGATTAATTAAGAAACGTGTATTGTTATCAAGAAGATTAGCCGGAATTACTTTTTTGCAAATCTTCTCAATAATATCTTTTTTTAATGTTTCATATTCCACATTTTCATCATGCTGTGATGAAAATACGACCGTATCAATACGTACCGGTTTATCATTTTGATCATATTGTACGGTTACCTGAGATTTCGCGTCAGGACGTAGATACGTCAGATCACTTTGTCTTACTTCGGCATGCTTGGCTACCAGTTTGTGGGCCAAATCAATGGCCAGCGGCATAAGTTCCGGCGTTTCGTCACAAGCATAACCAAACATAATTCCCTGATCACCGGCGCCCTGCTCTTTATGCAAACCTTCACCGGCTGTAACTCCTTGGGAGATATCGGGGGACTGTTTATCTAAAGCAACTAAAACAGCGCATGTATGATAGTCAAAACCTTTTTTCGAATCGTCATAACCAATTTCTTTGATTTTATCACGAACTAATGTTTGAAAATCAACCTGTGCTTTTGTTGTAATCTCACCGGCTATAACAACCATTCCGGTCGTAATCATGGTTTCGCAAGCAACACGACTGTTAGGATCCTGCGCCAGCATAGCGTCAAGCACAGCATCCGAAATTTGGTCAGCCATTTTGTCGGGGTGTCCCATTGAAACCGATTCTGATGTAAAGAAATATCCACTCACGTTCTAATCCTTTCTTTGAAAAGATTCCTAAGCATTCACCTTAATAAATAAAGCCGGCGGGGAATCATCTTTCCCTTCCCTTATATATAGGGGGCTACTTAAACTTATCGGCAGCTTCCTTATAAGCCTCTATACTTCCGATATCATACCATTTTCCTGTGAATTTGAAACCATAGACATCAAATTTTTTACACAGCCAAATGATGTAATCTCCTGCCTTATCAGACTTTTGTGATTCTACCAAATATTGCCCGATTAATCCAAGAGAATTTTTGGGCAAATAATAAAAGCACATCGCGACCAAACTAGACTTCGGTTTGGCCGGTTTTTCCTCAAATGAGACAACTTTTTGATGGTCATCCACCGCTACAACCCCAAAAAGCCGGGCTTCCTCTATATTCCCGATATCATAAAGACCGATCGTAACAGCATCTCCCTTGCTCTGGGCAAACCGGGTATATTCATCCAGATTATAGTCAAATAAATTATCGCCCCCGACCACTAGAAGATCTTCATCAACCGGATGGTGCTTCAGCACATAGTCCATATCCCCAATAGACCCTAACCGATCCTCCGGGGTCATTGTCCCATCATTAACTACCGTTATCGGATGCGGACAGCTGTCTTTTTGCTCCTGGGCCCATTGTTCAAAATGGCCGAAAAACTTATTATTGGTCACTACAATAATTTCGGTGAGACCTTCTAAAATCTGTAATTTATCAAGAACATAATTCAATAAAGGCCGGTCATTAATGGGCAGTAACGCCTTCGGTGTATTTTCTCCCAACTCTTTTAGTCGTGTTCCATAACCAGCGGCTAATATTAATACTTTCATAAGATCCCTTCTTAATTATCAACAATAAAGCCTGGAGCCAGTTCTTTAAGCTTCCTGCGGCTGTAGGCTTCCACTTCAACGCCCGTGGACAATTTCAGAACATGCTGAACCAACTGGTGTGCATCTTCATAATTAATATTTCGAATCAAATTCTTAATATGCAGAATACTCCCGGCGGACATACTCAGTTTCTCGAAACCCAACCCGATCAATAAAACAGTCAGGATTGGATCGCCGGCTATCTCCCCGCACAAACTGACATCAATATTGGCCTTACGGGCCGCCTCAACCGTCATATTAATAAAGCGCAAAACCGCCGGATGCTCCGGCTGATATAATTCGGCCGTCTGCTCGTTCACGCGATCAATGGCCAACGTATATTGAATAAGATCGTTTGTTCCAATACTGAAAAAGTCAGCTTCCTTAGCTAATAAATCCGAAACAACGGCCGCCGATGGAACTTCAATCATAACCCCGACGGGCATGTCTTCATTAAATGCAATGTTCTGCTCTCTAAGCTCGGCTTTAACATCATCAAGAATTTTATTAGCTTCCCGCAATTCCTGAACACCGGTAATCATCGGGTACATCATACGAATGTTACCATGCGCCGAAGCCCGGAGAATCGCGCGCAATTGTGTTTTAAAAATATCCGGACGGGCCAGACAAAAACGGATCGCGCGCCATCCCAGATAAGAATACATATCCTTAGGAATTTGAAGACTGGAAATAAATTTATCACCGCCCAAATCCAGCGTACGAATCGTCACTTCATTGGATCCCACGCCTTCCGCTACTTTTTTATACGCTGTATATTGCTCTTCCTCGGATGGTAAATCCACCCGGTTCATATAAAAATATTCTGTTCGATATAATCCAATCCCACTGGCCCCGTACTTCTTAAGTGTGGGAACCTCCTGAGGAAGTTCAACATTCGCGTGCAGTTCAACCGTAACACCATCTTTGGTTTCCGCCGGAAGATCTTTAATACTTTCGTACTGCCCTTGGAATTCAATAATACGGCTTTTGGCCCCCTGATAAAATTCTTTGGTCTCTTCCGTAGGATTGACAAACACAAGCCCTTTTCGGCCATCAACGATAATAAAATCCTGATTATGAATTTTAAGCGTCGCGTCTTTCAATCCAACAACGGCCGGAACTCCCAGTGATTTGGCCATAATCGCCGTATGGGATGTCTTTCCTCCAATATCCGTTACAAAGGCCAGAACTTTTTTGTTATACATACTGGCCGTATCTGATGGCGATAAATCATGACTGACCAGAATCATCTCTTCGTCCAGCCCGTCGAATTCATGCAACTTATCTTCATTCACAAGATTTTTCAGAACCCGTCGCCCAACATCATTAATATCACTAACACGCTCTTTCAAATAACTGTCTTCAATCTGGGAAAAAACTTTGGCATATTTCTTAATCACTTCGGAAAAAACATACTCGGCCGCTAATTTCTCTTCTTTAATCCGTTTGACAACATCATCAATCAAAGCCCGGTCTTCCAAAACCATTAAATGCGCGTCAAAAATCCTGGCCTGCTGAGCCTGAATTTTCTCACTGACTTTCTGCTGGATATCAACAATTTCCTGACGGGCTTTTTGGAGAGCTTCTTCAAAACGGGCAATTTCGATGAGAACTTCTTCTTCCATAATGGAACGCGGGCTTATTAAAAATTCCTGCTTGTCCAAAATAAACGCGTATCCCGTCGCGATCCCCGGTGCGGCCGCGACACCTTTTAATTGAAATTCATCATTGCTGCTCTTCATCAATATTATCCCTCATCAACAGCTCTTCTAATTCCGCAAAAAGCGCCTCCGCATCTTCTCCATCGCATGTTAATCTTACCGTACTTTCCGAGCCCGCGCCTAATGTTAAGATCCCCATAATAGAACGTCCATCCACTTTAACATCGTCTTTCTCAATGACGACATTTGCTGTATATTTGCTGGCAATTTGCACAAATAAAACAGCAGGTCTGGCATGCAGTCCCTGTGGATTTTTAATGAATATATCTTTCTGAATACGTGGCATTTTCCTATTTCTTATCTTTTAATAACCCGATATCTTTCGATGAGTTTAATTAGCGCATCATTTAATTTTTCTGAATCGTGGCGAACATAATTACTAACACCCAGCAAATCTGTAGCGACGGCCAAACATCCAAGTTCACGAATTTTCTCTTTATCCGGACTGACCGGAAAAGATTTTTCTCCTTCATAACGGCCCAAGGCTTCTTTGGGAACTTTCGCGTCATTCATTAAAACCGCGTCAATAACGCCCGGCAATGAATGATCCAAAATAGCCTTCGCGTGATCGCTGGCGGAAAATCCATCTGTTTCGCCATGCTGAGTCATCACATTACACACATAAATCTTAAAGGCCTGGGAATTTACCAACGCCTCCGACATTCCTTTGATAATCAAATTCGGAATAACACTGGTATAAAGGCTGCCCGGACCTAAAATGATCGCGTCGGCTTCTTTGATCGCTTTCAACGCGTCCTCTGTAGGCTGCGCATCTTTTTCCGTCAAGGAAAGCCGTTTAATCCTTACATTAGGATTAGGAATTTTGGCTTCGCCTTCTGTTTTTGTTCCGTCCATATACTCCGCGACCAAATGCAGATTACTTACCGTTGACGGAACAACTTGGCCCCGAATCGAAAGAATCTTACTCGTTTCTTTAACAGCCTTTTCGAAATCTCCTTTAGTCACCTGATACATGGCCGTTAAGAAAAGATTTCCGAAATTATGTCCTTGCAGTTGCGATTCTTGAGAAAAACGATGTTGAAACAAATCTCCCATCAATGCCGGGGCATCCGCCAAGGCAACAAGACAGTTACGAATATCTCCGGGAGCGACAATATTAAATTCTTCGCGAAGACGTCCCGAAGATCCTCCACTATCAGCGACGGTGACAATTGCCGTAATATTCGATGTATAATCTTTTAAACCGAAAAGAAGATTGGATAAACCGGTTCCTCCACCAATGGTGACAATCTTCGGGCCACGCTCCAAATAGCGTCGCTGATAAAGAACATTAATCAGTTCCCGTTCGCCTTGAGGAAAAAATAATGTCAATAGGGAGACAATCATTTTGCCCATCCCCATGACAATCAAAATCATTCCGCAAACAATCCAAATAATTCCAGTGGTAATAACAGGTGTGTATGGCTTTTGAGCGAGAACGGCCCCAATCCCAACGACAATAACCCCTATCAGTAAGGTCAGCAACCACCGCTTAACCTTTATTCCGGGGTAAAGCCATTTGAGAGGTGTCTTTGGCATTTTCTATAGCTTTGATAATCGTCCGTCTTCTTGCTGGACAATCTTAATCATCGCTTTTTCATCGGATACTGACTTAAGACTTTCCCTAATATATTTGTCTTTCAGTAATCGTGAAATTCTTGCCAAGGCTTTAAGGTGAGGGCCTGCAGAATCAACAGGAGCAACTAAGAGGAAAAAAATGTACGAAGGCTCACCGTCTAAGGAATCAAAATTAATACCGCTTTTACTAACACCCAGGCATCCTACAATCTTTTTAACGCAATCACTTTTCCCGTGAGGGATCGCGATACCTTGTCCGATTGCCGTCGATCCCAAAGCCTCACGGGCCATAAGAACCTCGACAATTTTTGCCTTGTGCTTTTTCTCAATAGATCCGGCATCGATTAACAAATCGACAAGCTCGGAAATGACGTCTTCTTTTGCATCACTTTTTAAATCAGCAGAAACAGCCTTGACAGTTAGAAAGTCTGTGATTTTCATTAACCTGTCCCCCTTTAGAAGTTACCATAAATTTAAAAATATCAAAGCGGCGGATGGGATTCGAACCCACGACATCCACCTTGGCAAGGTGGCATTCTAGCCAACTGAATTACCGCCGCATTCTAGTTACTGATTCTTAGTTGCTAGTCGCTAGTAAAAATCAAAAAAATAAGAAAATTAGTGACTAGAAATAAAAACGGATACTATTCAACAAAACAATTGCTTTTAAGCTTCTTTAACTCTAAAAACCTTCATTTATATAACAAGTGCTGAGAACTAAGAACTAGTTACTAATAGCTAATAGTGGTGCCCCGCGAGGGACTTGAACCCCCATGCCTTGCGGCACTAGATC
>JAGQKQ010000129.1 GCA_020430005.1 Candidatus Omnitrophota bacterium | reverse complement strand
ATTGTGACAATGATTGTCAGTGCTGTGTATGTAACAAATGAGGGGATGTTTGAGAAATCGTTTATCACATCGGCCATTACTGTATCGTTGTGCTCCCTCTGGCCGAGTTTATTAAATACCGCACTGGGAGTTTCGTCCATTGATAAAGACTACATTAACGTCGCGCGTGTTTTACGACTGAATGTATTTACCAAGATTTTCAAGATTGTCTTACCATCGTCGCTTCCGTTTATTTTTACAGGATTGCGTATTTCCTTGGGAGTTGGTTGGATGGTTCTGATTGCCGCCGAGATGCTGGCGCAAAATCCCGGTCTCGGAAAATTTGTCTGGGATGAATTTCAGAATGGAAGCAGCCAATCGTTGGCGAGAATTATGGTGGCTGTCCTGACCATTGGTATTATCGGGTTTATGTTAGACAGGATAATGGTTGTTTTTCAAAAAGCCGTTAGTTTTAATAAAGAACAAATATCAGCATAAAGGAAAAGTTATGGCATTCTTAGAACTTTGTAAAGTCAATAAAGGATATGGAGAAGGACAAAACCGGACAGAGGTCCTTCACGATATCAATTTACGAGTCGAAGAAGGGGAGTTTATTGCAATTATCGGATTCTCCGGAAGTGGCAAGACAACGCTTATCTCTCTAATTGCGGGTTTGCTGGAACCGGATTCCGGTGACATTGTTTTAAAAGACGGTCCGATTAAAGGACCGGGACCGGACCGTGGCATTGTATTCCAGAATTATTCATTGCTACCGTGGTTAACCGTTGAGGGAAATGTCATGATCGCGGTCGATCAGATTTTCAAAGATTGGCCTAAACATAAACGTGTTGAACATGCGCGAAAGTATATTGATATGGTTAACTTGACACCGGCCATGGAAAAACGTCCGGCGGAATTATCCGGCGGGATGCGTCAGCGTGTTTCGGTAGCGCGGGCTTTGGCGATGAACCCGAACATGTTATTGCTGGATGAACCATTAAGCGCGTTGGACGCGTTAACGCGGGGAACGCTTCAGTTAGAAATTGAAAAGATTTGGAATCGCGATAAAAAGACGGTCATTATGATCACCAATGATGTGGATGAAGGGTTAATCCTGGCCGATAAAATTATTCCGCTCAAGCCCGGTCCGAAGGCGTCTTTGGGGCCTGTTTTTGAAGTGGACTTAAAGCGTCCGCGTAACCGTAGTGAAATGAATCATGATCCAAAATACAAAGTATTGCGTAATGAAATTACAAAATATCTGTTAGATTTGAAAGAACAACAAAAAATTGATGAAGAATTCGCGAAGATCAAACTTCCGGATTTAAGTCCAATCAGTTTAAACGGTGGTAATAAAATAAAAGGCGTTATGCGTCCTTTTCAGAGAAAGTGAAAAACCAATGAAAACTTCATATTTAAAATTTGAAAAAGTATCAAAGGTTTATCCGACACCGAAAGGGCCTTTTGTCGTCTTGGAAGATTTTAATCTGGACATCAGGGAAGAAGAGTTTGTTTCTATTATCGGTCATTCCGGTTGTGGTAAGTCTACGGCGCTAACAATGGTCGCCGGACTGAACAGTATTTCCGGTGGTGATATTCTTGTAGAAGGCCAACGTGTAACAGGGGCCGGTCCTGACCGAGCGGTTGTTTTTCAATCGCCGAGCTTGTTTCCGTGGATGACGGCGCTGGAGAATGTTTTGATCGGTGTAAAACAGGTTTTTCCGCACGCGACAAAAACACAGAGAGAAGATATTTGTAAATATTATTTATCGCGTGTCGGTTTGGGCGAGGCGATGAATAAAAAGGCATCTGAACTTTCCAATGGAATGAAGCAACGTGTAGGGATTGCGCGCGCGTTTGCGTTAAAGCCGAAAGTTCTTCTTCTGGACGAGCCTTTTGGAATGTTAGACTCCTTAACACGGACAGAACTTCAGGAAACGCTTTTGGAAATATGGCATCGGGAAAAAATTACCGCCATTATGGTAACGCATGATGTGGATGAAGCTATCTTTTTATCTGACCGTGTTGTTATGATGACGAGCGGTCCATACGCAAAGGTAGGAAAAGTATTGAATGTTAATTTTCCCCGGCCGCGAATCCGCAAGGAATTAATTGAACGCGCGGATTATTATGAGAAGAGAGGTTGTTTAATCGACTTTCTTGAAGGGGTTGATCATGAAGAGGAAGAATCTGAATCGGAGGATTCCATGTCAGGAGGTTTTCTGCCCCCTCAGGATGGACAATCCAATACGCCGGTCTTAGAAAGTTCTATATAATCGCTTTTTCGATTTTTAAAAGTTTTTCTTTCCGTTTAGGATGCCAGCGATAGCCACCAACACCACCCGCCTTGGGAACGATGCGGTGGCAGGGAATAACCAATGCCGCCGGATTTGTGGCACAGGCCCGGGCGATGGCGCGAGTGGCTTTAGGATTACCGATCGCTTTGGCTGCTTCACTATAATTATATGTTGTCCCTGGAGGGACTGTTCTTAACCAATCCCACACTTTACGTTGGAAAGCGGTGGCCTGAATATCATAAGGAAGCAGAGGCCACGGTTTTGTACCGGAAAGATAATCAATCAACGCTTGTGTCCATGTTTTGAGCTTTTCATTCTTTTCTATAATTTCCGCGGCAGGAAACTCCTCCTTTAAGGTCTTCTGAAGCTCTCGGGCACTTTCGTGAATATTCACAAAACAGATTCCTTTGGCTGTTGCGGCAACCAGCAATTGTCCCAGAGGACATTTGACAATGGTGAACCAGATCTTTTGGCGATCCCCGCCTTTTTCATATTGCCGCGGCGTCATTCCCAGATGCTTATAGGCAAATTCATAAACCCGGCTCGTAGAACCGTAACCCGCGGAATAAATAGCCTGCGCGATGCTGTCGCCTGATTTTAAGGCACTGCGAAATCGCTTCTGGCGGGCGGCATCGGCAAAGTCACGAGGCGTTACTCCCAAACGGCGTGTAAAAAGACGGTGAAAATGGGCCGGACTTAAGTCCACATAAGCGGCAACTTCCTTAAGTGTCGGCAGAGTCTCACTTTGTGTAATAAATTCACAGGCCTTTTCAATGACTTCGGTTTTTTTCCCTAACGGTTTCATGCCTCCAGTATAACAATTTTTCCCAATTTTTCTATCCGATTCTTGATCGATGGATCGAAAAAGAAAGCGCTATTTTGAAAGGCTCAAAATGACCTTTTCAAGGGCGGAAAATATGGCATACTTCAACCAGAGCCCGTTATATTTTCTTTAGGATTTTTGGTAATGAAAATACGCCCCGCGGAGCCGAAGATTGTGCGACGCCGGGATTAAGGAGTGGATAAATGTGAAAAGATCCCTGCTTACAATATGCGTTTTTTTATTAGCCAATCCCTATATTGCGGGTGCTGACAATATCATCTTTCGGGATGGCGGTAAAGCCCCGTTAACCCAGCCGGACAATGCGACGGCTTTAGTCAACACATCCACAACATATTCCAATATCCATTTTTTTGACCAGGACATTGAACGTATTGACCTGGATTTACAAAACCAGGACAAAACGTTTGTTATTCCTTTATTGGAAAGTGTCGCGGAAGCCGCCACGACTCCTAATGAAGAGGTTATCTCTGACTTTATGCGTATGAACAAAGGTGTTCATGAAGCTGAAAGTACAGAAGACATCAAACCATTTCTTACTCAGGAATATTTTCAAAAGATAACAGGGCAGGAAGGATTATCCGATAAAGAAAAAATACGGATGGTGAAAGGTTTTCGTCCTCAGCATATTGAAGTCATTGATTCCCGTATTGGAGAAGATACGGCCAGATTGATTGCGAGATCTGATCACTATATTTTGGGAACGGTTTATGGTGTGATTGATTTGGTGAGAATGGAAAATAGCTGGAAAATTATGAATGAAACATGGTTTGTCGGTGGTCTGGGAAAATTAAAAACACAGGCTCCGATTGCCGAAGAATTTGCGTTTAACGCGGATCAAGTTTTTCACGAATATGATAAAACAGACAATGAGTATGATTTTGAAACAAACCCTTACAAAATTGAGGATTATAATCCTTTAGGTTTACAGAAATTTAATATTAAACGGAATAAAAGGGTCGTTGCCCTTACGTTTGTTGCGGTAAAAAGCGAAAAGTCAAGAATGGCACGTTTATTGGATGAAGAGGATGGTTCAAAGAACAAAACAAAAAAACACATGCACATCATGTGGACCGGACCAAAGGAGCTTCTTCCCGAGCCGAAAGAATATAAGACAGACTATCCATTAGATATTTCCATTGCAAATAAAAAAGCAGGCTATAAACCGGGTGAAGTTAATATGGTCCTTCCAAGCAAGAAACCCAAGGGTGTCATGGTTTCTATGTTCTATAACTTTTAGTTGTTGATTTAAGTTTTATATTATAAGTGAGACGTCACATAGGGGGCTGGTCTTGTTGTCTTTTCTTGAGGGTAGGTCGCGTTTATGACACAGGACGGCCCCTATTTTAGTGCCTAGTGGCTAGCCCGCCAAATTTTCAAATTTGGCGATGTCTCGCTAAAATATTAATTTTGGCGGATGCTTAGTTCTTAGTGACGGGAATGTTTAAGGTGATATCAAGAACGGCCTCGGCCATCATAGCCGCGCACATAGTCACGCGTGGAGCCATCGGAGGATGCCCTTGGGCGGAATCGGTTTGGGTGTCTCCGGCAATAATAACGTTTCCCAGCCGTCGCAATTTCAGTGGTTGTTTTTGTGTGAGTCCGGCCATCCCAATGCCGCTAATGATGTAGGGAAATTTATCCTGGTAATAATCCACGAACTGATGTTTAAAGTCGGCCTTGTCAAAAGCTTCGACAATAAAGTCGGCGTTTTGAAAAAATTGATTGGCGTTATCCGTGGTCCATTGCACTTGATGAACTGTGATATTAAGATCGGGATTGATATCTAGCAAGCGCCGTCGGGTAATTTCGACTTTCGGTTTTCCGATTTCTTCCAGAAAATACTGCTGACGGTTAAGGTTGGAGGCGTCAATGACATCCATATCCAACAATTCAATATGTTTAAAACCTGTGCGGACTAGAATCATCGCGCAGTTTGATCCTAAACCACCGGCCCCGCCAATGCCGATCCTTTTAGATTGAATCGTCGCGAGCTGTTCTTTTGTTAAATATGTTAATAGTCCCTGTTCAAAAGTGTTCATAATTTATATCTAGTAGCGGGTGTCCAGCATCTAGTATTTGTACATGACACCGTAAGTTTCACGTTCACTTTTATTTTGTGGTTCCACAGTTTTACCAAGCTCTTCCAGCCGAACCTCTCGTACCAATTGACTAAGATCGCTGGTATAAACATAAATTTTTCCGCTGTTTTGGTCGAAGAACCCGACGGTGCCGTTTCCAGGCGAATACGGATAAACACCGGCAAAAGATGACTGGGCCTGAGATTGGTTTAAGTTCATCAAGAAAAAAATGGCAAGTGTAATTACAGTTAAACAAATGATTAGCGGTTGTTTCATTTGATCTCCTTTGATATTTATGTCATCCCCGCGAAGGCGGGGATCCATATAGATTCCTGCCTT
>JAGQKQ010000128.1 GCA_020430005.1 Candidatus Omnitrophota bacterium | reverse complement strand
GATTAGTGAAGATGTTCAATTTAAAAGTCTGGGCTTTGTCGTTATTGATGAACAACATAAATTCGGTGTTCGTCAACGGGCCTTGTTATCGCAGAAAGGTACGAATCCGGATGTGTTGATTATGACAGCCACGCCCATTCCGCGAACGCTGTGTATTACATTATACGGCGATTTGGATATTTCAGTTATTGACGAACTTCCTCCGGGACGAAAACCGGCAAAGACTCAGCACTATATTCATGAGCGTGTGGAAGAGGCGTATCAATTTGTCGCACAAAAAGTGAAACAAGGTGCGCAGGCGTATATTGTTTATCCGATCATTGAAGAATCAGAAACGCTGGATTTAAAGGCCGCGCAGGATATGTACCGGCATTTATCGAAAAAAAATTTCAAAGATTTTCGGGTCGCGCTCGTGCATGGACAAATGAAACAGGCTGAGGTTGAGGAAACCATGCGGCGTTTTAAGCAAGGCGCGATTGATATTTTAGTGGCGACAACGGTTTTAGAAGTCGGGGTGGATGTGCCGAAGGCCAGCGTGATGCTCATAGAACACGCAGAACGTTTCGGCTTGGCTCAACTGCATCAGCTGCGCGGACGCATTGGACGAGGAACAGAACAGGGGTATTGTCTGTTGATCGCCGATCCGCAAACCCAGGAAGGCGCGCAGCGGTTAAAAGCAATTTTATCGACAACCGATGGTTTTAAGATTGCCCAGCATGATTTAGAGATTCGCGGTCCGGGGCGATTTTTCGGACGGCATCAACATGGTTTCAGCGAATTAAAAGTGGCCAATCCGGCGACACAGTTAGATGTTCTTAAACTGGCTAGGAAAGAGGCTGTACAATTAATGTCAAACGATCCGAAACTGGAACAATTGCCAAACCGTCAGATTCGGGATATTATTAAAAAACGGTATCCAACGTATTTAGCGATGGTGGAGGCGGGATAAACCAGTCGCTCGTCACTTGTTGCTAGTCGCTGTAAAAAACGAGCAATGAGTCCCGAGCAACAAGCAATTATATTATGTTAACAATCACAGGTGGACAATTAAAAGGGCGGAAAATTAACGCGCCGAAGGAAATCCGGCCAACACAAAATATTGTGCGGGAGGCTGTGTTCGATATTATCGGGCATGACCTTACGGGACTCAAATTTCTGGATCTGTGCGCGGGCAGCGGGGCGATGGGAATCGAGGCTCTTTCCAGAGGGGCGGCCTCGGTTATTTTTGTGGAAAAGGAACCGGTCTGTGTGAAGATGATTCATCAGAATATCAGCCCTCTTGCCGAACAAGTGAACGGAATTTACGCGGTTTTTAAGGACGATATCCATGTGGCCATAAAGCAGTTTTCACGCGAAAATGCCCGATTTGATATTGTTTTTCTCGACCCCCCATATGGGCGCGAGATGGCAAAAAAAGCCTTGAAAACGCTAGAGGCGTATGATATATTACAGCCCAATTGTATGGTGCTGATCGAGCATCCAAAAGCGGAAATTCTACCTGATACAGAAGGTAGATTTCTTCGTTTTAGGCAGAAGAAATATGGAAAGTCCTGCCTAAGTATTTATAAAATAGAGAGTTAAAAAATCACGATTTTTGGAGATATAAAAAGTGCCAAATTCCGCGGCCATATATCCGGGTAGTTTTGATCCAGTCACATATGGACACGTGGATTTGATTAAACGGGCGAGTAGTATATTCAGTGAAGTTGTTGTAGCTGTAGCGAACAATATGCAGAAACAGCCGTTGTTCAATACACAAGAGCGGATCGCCATGCTCAAAGAAGCGACTTCCGGATTAAGTAATATCCGCATTGAGATTTTCGACGGGTTAGTTGTCGATTATGCCCGTGAAAGTAAAATCAATGTCCTGATCCGCGGTTTACGCATGGTTAGTGATTTTGAATATGAATTTCAAATGGCGTTAACTAATCGCCGTTTGGCAGAAGAGATTGAGACGGTTTTTTTAATGCCGTCGGAGGGATATTCTTTCTTATCATCATCGCTTATTAAAGAAGCGGCATCGCTGGGTGCAGATTTGACCAGCTTTGTGCCCAATTCTGTAGCCGATCGATTGAAAAAGAAATTGAATAAATAGTTGCTCGTTGCTCGTCTCTAGTTGCTCGTAAAAATCCCCCGTGGAAATAGAATAAAGGGGGATAAAATGATTAAATGTTTCCGGGATTTAAAGATTTGGAATCTTGGAAAAGAAATCGTTGTTGAAATTTATCAATTAACGAAAGATTTTCCATCGGAAGAGAAATACGGTTTAATAGCGCAATTAAAGCGGTCAGCGATTTCAATTCCTTCCAATATTGCGGAAGGTTTTAACAGGCTTCATAATAAAGAATATCGACATTTTTTGTTTATCTCTTTAGGCTCATGTGCCGAAGTAGAGACACAATTAGAAATTGCTCTGGAATTAGGATATATTGAAGAAACAAAGAAGGATCCGTTGCTCAACAAAATTAATCATGAAGCTAGAATGATAAGTTCGCTGATAAAAAAAGTTTCGAGCAGTTCGGCACAAGCGACGAGCAACTAGCAACGAGCGACTAAAAGATGATTATTCGTATTTGTGATATTAAACCCAAAGGGTTAGTGGTTGAAGAACAGTTTTCGCCGGAGTATATCGGTTTCACGGAAAAGGATCATTTGCAGTTCATTACACCGGTTGATATCACGGCGGAAGTTCATAAAATCGATTTAACGATTTTCAGCCGTGTAACCGCGAAAGGACGTTTCAAGTCGCCCTGTTACCGGACGCTGGAAATGGTGGAGCAGGAATGGCAGGGACACTTTTCCGTTGATGTGGAAATTAATTCTGACACGGAAGAAATTGACTTGGGTGAAGAAATACGACAGGAGATTATCCTGCGAGTCCCGGATCGGGTTCTTTCCCCGCAAGGGCAGAAAATGACACCAAAAATTCAAACGGTTGAAGAAGAAAAAAATAAAACATATCGACCGTTCGAGAAGTTAAAGGATTTATAAATTAATAAAGGAGTTTTATAATGGCGCATCCAAAACGACAGCACTCTAAGCAACGCTCACGCAAGCGACGAACGCATCAGAAATTGTCCGCCGTTGGGAAACTATCTCCGGACGGAAATCCAATGGGATTTTCTCACCGTGTTTGTCCAACGACAGGATTCTACAAAGGTGAGCAGGTCCTTGAAGTGAAGCAAAAAACCAAAGAAGAAAGCAACTAACGCGGTTAACTAGTTGAAGTGATGGACGTGTATTTTAGAAGCGTTGATCATTCAGCACCAAGCACCATTACGGTTTACGATTAAGGAGCTTTATTTTGAAAATTGTCGTAGACGCCATGGGTGGCGACCACGCCCCAGAGGCGATTGTTGCCGGCGCGATAGAAGCCGTCAAAGAATTTCAGGTGACGGTTGTCCTTGTCGGTCTTAAAGATAAAATTGAGGCCGAACTTCAAAAGTATCAATACGATCAAAAACTGGTTGAAATTATTCATGCCCCGGAAGTGGTGGGGATGGACGAACCGGCCACGGTCAGTATCCGCAAGAAAAAGGACTCTTCCATTTCGGAAGGCCTCCGTCTTTTAAAAGATCCCCAATATAACGCATTTATATCGGCCGGAAATACCGGAGCGGTTGTCGCGGCGGCCACCATTTATCTAGGCATGCTGGAAGGTGTCGACCGTCCGGCCATCGGGACTGTTTTACCCACACTAAAGAATGTTGCCTTTCTTATGGATGCCGGTGCTAATACCGAGGCCAAACCCGTTCATTTACTCCACTCGGCGCATATGGCGAGTGTGTATGCCCGGGAAGTATTGAGCATTGAAAATCCCACCGTTGGTTTATTGAATATTGGAGAAGAAGCGGGCAAGGGCGGGACCTCCACCAAAGAAACCTATAAATTAATGCAGGAACATGTCAGCAACTTTACCGGTAATATTGAAGCCAATGAAGTCTATTCCGGAAAATGTGATTGTATTATCTGTGACGGTTTCGTGGGAAATATTGTGCTAAAGGTTTCGGAAGGTTTAATGGAAAACACCGGCAAGCTGATTAAACGCGAAGTGAAGAAAAATCCTTTCGCTCTTTTGGGCGCGTTACTTCTAAAACTAAATTTAAGACAAGCCAAGAAATTGGTCGATTATTCAGAATACGGCGGCGCGCCGTTATTAGGTGTTAACGGGATTGTGATGATCGGGCACGGACGTTCAAGTCCGAAGGCGATTAAAAACGCGATCCGTGCAACGATCCGTGAGGTGGAACACAAAATCATCGACCGGATGATCACAGAGGTAAAGAAATAAAAAAATAACAGTATCCAAAAACAAACAGTACCAATAACAGAACCAATAGTTTCATTTATTGTAACTGGGACTGTTTTTGTCATTGTTTGTATTTGAAAACTGTTATTGTCATTTAAAGGAAATATTATGACGAATATCGGTATATTAGGTTTAGGACACGCGCTTCCTGAACGCAAACTGACGAATCACGATTTAGAAAAGATGGTCGAAACATCCGACGAATGGATTGTAACGCGGACAGGAATTAAAGAGCGCCGTGTTGCCCAGAAGGATGAAAAGAACAGCCATTTGGCGACAGCCGCAGCGAAAGAGGCCTTAAAAAGTGCCGGGTTAAGCGCGGATAAAGTGGAATTGATCATTGTCGCCACAATCAGCCCGGACAGTCATTTTCCGTCTGTTGCTTGTCTTGTGCAAAAAGCAATTGGCGCCAAAAAGGCGGCGGCCTTTGATATCAGCGCGGCCTGTTCAGGTTTTCTTTATGGAGTGACAACAGCCAAACAATTTTTAGCCAGCGGAACCTATAAAAACGCGCTGGTCATTGCGGCCGAAAAAATTACCAACCTGATTGATTGGAACGACCGTTCCACCTGTGTACTGTTCGGCGATGGTGCCGGCGCCTGTGTTTTAGGAGAAACCAAAAACGGTGGGGGGATTATTGCCGATTATCTGCACGCGCAGGGACAGTACGGCGAGCTGATGGAAGTTAAGGTGACCGAACGTGAACCGTTTGATCAGGAAAGTAAAATCACCATGCTTCCGTATGTGGTCATGCAGGGGCAGGAACTATTTAAAATCGCGGTGAATTCGATGGCCGAAGCGGTTGAAATCGCGGTAAAAAGGGCGGGGTTGAAGCTGGAAGACATTGATTGTGTGGTTCCACATCAGGCGAATGACCGGATTATTTCCGCGGTGGCCAAGAAGTTAAAAGTTTCCAAAGATAAAATTTTTATTAACATCCAGAAATATGGCAATATGTCGGCCGCTTCTATTGCGGTGGCGCTGTACGAAGCGGAAAAAGAAGGTGTGATTAAAAGTGGTGATCATGTGGCGCTGGTTACCTTCGGGGCCGGTTTAGTGAGCGCGGCGACTATAGTTAAGTGGTAAAAACTGGATACTTGATACTTGATGCTTGATGCTTGATACTAAAATCTAGAATCGAGTATCCAGAATCCAGAATCCAGAATCGAGTATCTAGAATCCAGAATCTAGAATCTAGAATCTAGAATCCAG
>JAGQKQ010000127.1 GCA_020430005.1 Candidatus Omnitrophota bacterium | reverse complement strand
ATTTCTTTGTCGGACCGTAAGCAGTTGTTTGAGGAAATATCCGGAAATAAAATCAATCTGATCCTTAAGCAGCATAGTTAAAAGGGATGTTATGAAAAAAGTGTTTGAACCGAAAGATAAATTTATTGCCAGGGATTTAAGCTGGCTGAAATTCAATCAGCGCGTTTTAGGAGAGGCCAAGGACAAAAATAATCCATTGCTGGAGCGTTTGAAATTTCTGGCTATCTTTATGAGCAATCTGGATGAATTTCTTATGGTGCGTGTGGCCGGTCTGAAAACCAAAAAAGAACAGAGTTCCAATATACAGGACCAATTAGGATTTTATCCGCAGGAATTTCTCGAAGAAGTCAGTCTGGGATGCCGGGAAGGAATAAAAGATCTTTACGGAACATATAATCAGATATTATCCAGGGATCTTGCCGGCGAAGGGGTCAAGATCGAAAATATGAGCTCTTTAAAAAAAGATCAGAAGAGGTTTGTTACAGATTATTTCGCGACAACATTGTATCCCATTATTACACCGCTCGGTGTGGATGCCGGACATCCGTTTCCCGTCTTACCTACCAAGACTTTGGCCTTTGCCGTGCATATCAAGCGTAAGGGAGAGGGGTATTTGGCCATTATTCCAATTCCCAAAAATGTTCCCCGCGTGTTGAGACTGCCTTCCAAGAAAAATGAGTACCGGTTTATTTTAATGGAGGATATTGTCAGAGCCAATTTACCGACCTTCTTTAAGGGCTACAAAATTCAACAGACAACCTTATTTCGCGTTATCCGTGACAGCGAGTTGGATGTTGAAGAAGAGGAGACCCAAAACCTTCTGAAAGAAATTGAAGGGGAGGTTAAAAAAAGGAGAACCGCAAAAGTTGTTTATCTGGAAGTGGAAGAAAGCTGCAGTCCGGAATTATCCGACATGATTTGTGAGGGATTAAGTTTTCCGATGGAAGAAGTTGTTCGTATCGGCAGCCATTTTGATCTGACATATCTGTTTGAACTCATTTCTTATATTGATAAACCGAATTTGTGTTATCAGGGGTACACACCCCGGAAGCTGGAATTTGAAAATATTTTTGAAAAGATTAAAGAAGGGGATTTTATTCTTCATGTGCCGTACGATTCTTTTGATCCGACAGTGCAAATGATTCAAGCTGCGGCGAGAGATGAAAATGTTTTGGCGATTAAGATGACCTTGTACAGAACTAACAAGGATTCGGCTATTGTCCGCGCGTTGAAAGAGGCCGCCGAAAATAATAAACAAGTCACGATTCTTGTAGAGATAAAAGCCCGTTTTGATGAGGAAAATAATATTCGTTGGGCTAAGGAACTGGAAATGATGGGTTGTCATGTTATTTATGGTATTCCCGGTTTGAAGGTTCATTCCAAGATGACTCTGGTGGTGAGAAAAGAGGAAGGGTTTATTAACCGCTATGTTCATTTATCGACGGGAAACTATAATGAAAATACAGCAAAGGTTTATACGGATATTGGATATTTTACCTGCAATGAAGATTTTGCCAGAGATATTTCGGATGTGTTTAATGTGGTGACCGGATACTCCAAACCGGCCTCCTTAAAAAGAGTTATTAGCGCTCCCGATGATTTGCGGGATTATCTTATTTCGCTTATTGACCGGGAAATCAAATATCACAAAAAATATAAAAACGGAGCCATCACAGCCAAATTAAATTCACTGGAAGATTTTATGATTGCCGAGAAACTTTATGAGGCGTCAAAGGCCGGTGTAAAGATACGATTGATTATCCGGGGCATTTGTTGTCTTATTCCACGCGTCAAAGGATTGAGTGACAATATCAGGGTTCACAGTATTGTGGGTCGGTTTTTAGAACATACCCGGATTCTGGAGTTTAATAATAATGACAGGCCGCGTATTTTTCTGTCTTCGGCTGATTGGATGCGGAGAAATCTTGACCGGCGAATTGAATTGCTTTTCGAGATTTATAACGATGAAATTAAGATGAAGTTAAAGAATATCCTGGAATTGTACTGGAAGGATAATGTTAAGAGTTGGGAGCTTCGCGAGGATAAAGAATACAAAAAGTTCAAAACGAAAACGGAGTCGTTTAACGCGCAGGAATATTTTATTCAAGGACAAGTGCATAATGACGAAGTATAGTTTAATAGCGGTCGATTTTATTGCCCCGTATGTTGCCGGAATTAAAAAGTTCAGTGAAGAAGTTCGATTATCGAACAAAGTTTTTTTTCTCCATCAACTGAGGGTTAATATCCGACGGTTCAAGAATATGCTGGAGATGTTCGATAGTTTATTTTCCGCAAGAAGAATCAAAAAGTGGAATAAGGCGCTTAATAAAGTGGCTTCGGCTACTTCGGTGTCACGGGATCTTGACGTTTATATGGCATTTCTCCGACGATATCGAACGCATTTGACCAATCCCGAACGGAAGAAAGTCGTTACGACACTGCTTAATCATTGTAAAGATCAGCGTGAGAAAGAGCAGGAGCAGGTAGCCGAGGTGTTAGGTGATTTTGCCCGGGCCAAGTGGCCGGCACGATTATCGAAGATGCTGGTTAAGACGGCCAAGAAATCGCAAAAGACGGATTCTTCAAAGATCTATAAGGTTTGTCGAAAAGCGGTTTTTAAAAGATGCCGGGATATATTGGCTTATGATGCTATTGTTTCGCAACCGGAAAAAAGTGAGGAGCTGCATCAAATGCGAATTTGTGTAAAGCATCTGCGTTATAGTCTGGAGGGTGTGCAAAATATTTACAGTGGGGAGTTGAAAAACTATGCCGAGCGGGTTGTGCTGTTTCACCGGCAATTAGGGGATATTCACGATTATGACGTCTGGCAGATAAGAAATTCGTATTACATGTCCGGCAAAGATATTTCGGACCAGGAACGTTCGGTATTAACTGGATTGGAACGTCATCTGAAGGCACAGCGACATAAAGTGTACCGCGCTTTTATGAGTAACTGGTCCCGAGCGAAACGGGAACGATTCTTTGAAGAGTTGGTTGAATATTTTTATGCCTATCAATATAGCAGTATTTGTTGAGGAGGATGAGGCGGATGAGAGTGGCTGTGTTATCCGACGCGCACGCCAATTTACCGGCATTGGAAGCGGTCTTGAAGGATGTTGAAGAGCAGGGTATAGAAGAGATATGGTATCTGGGAGACTTTGTCGGTTATGGTCCGTATCCGCAAAAAGTGGTGGACCGGCTGAAAAGCACAGCGAATGTTAGTATTGTCGGGAATTATGATTTGAATGTTCTTAAGTTTCCGGGTAAGAAAACACGCTGGAAAAAAACAAAAGACCCGTCCAAATATTTCTCTTTTAACTGGACGGATCGGCAATGGTTGTCGCGTTCAAAAAAGTATATGAAAGAATTATCGTCAACAATGCGTGTGGAAAAAGAAGGGCAGCGGTTTCTTTTGGTTCATGGGAGTCCCGATAAAATTGATGAACCGTTAAAAAAAGATACGCCGCGCAAACGTTTCGCTGAACTGGCCAAAACAGCCGACGCTGACGTTGTGTTATGCGGACATACCCATGAGTTTTTTGATAAGAGCATTAATCGTGTGCGGTTTATTAATCCCGGCAGCGTTGGACGTCCGTTTGATTCCGATCCGCGGGCTTCCTATGCCATTCTTGAAGCGAAAAACGGCCAACTGACCGTTTACAATAAACGGCTTGATTATAATGTGAATAAGGTATTACGAAAAATGAAAAAGGAAAAGTTTCCGAAAGACATTATTCAGTCGATCAAGGAAGGAAAAAGTCTGGATGATGTTAAACAACAATCCGCCGGAGCGGATGAGAAGACCGTCATCGCGGAGGTTTTGAAGCTGGCCCGGTCCTGCGATTATGAACAAAAACATTCTCATCAGGTCACAAAGCTCGCTTTAAAACTTTTTGACCAGCTTAAAGATTTGCATAAGTTGGACAGCCGCCGCCGTATATTATTACAATCGGCTTCATTGCTTCATGACATTGGCTGGATTAAGGGGAGAGTGCGGCATCATAAAACATCAAGAGACATTATCTTGAAATCGTTCAGCCTTCCTTTAACAAAGGAGGAAAAATTGATTGTCGCCATGGTGGCCCGATATCACCGACGGGCATTGCCGAAGGACTCGCATAAATATTATGGGGAATTAAGCAGCCGGAAAAAAGAGGAAATTAACAAGCTGGCGGGCATGTTAAGATTAGCCGATGGTTTGGATCGTAGTCATGTTAACGCCGTTAAAAATTTAAAATGTTTGGTTAAAACCAAAAAAATAATTCTTGAGATTTCATCAAATGGTTTTTCGGATTGGGATCAGGAATCGGCGTTGAAAAAGTCGGATTTGTTTCAATATACATTTAAACGGAATGTACATATAACAGTGAGAAAAATTAATGAAAAAAAATGAGACATATTACATTGGTGTTGATGTCGGTGGAACAAAGATTTTTGCGGGCCTCGTTGATCGTTCCGGAGTAATTATCGGGACGAAAAAGGCACCCACACCACAAAACAAACCGGCCGCACAGGTTGGTAAAATGATTATAACGGTTGTAACAGATTTATTAACCGAACAGAACGTTACGCCGGAAACCATTATTGGAATTGGTGTCGGCATTCCCGGTCTTATAAAACCCAACCATAGAGACATTCTTGTGACACCAAACGTTAATCTTGCCGGTTATCCATTGGCCGCCAATCTGGAAAAACAATTCCAAACAAAGGTCTTTCTCGGGAATGATGTTAATCTTGGTCTATTAGGAGCGAAATGGCAGGGTATTGGTAAAGAAGAGGAAAATATCATCGGTATTTTTCCCGGAACAGGGGTTGGCGGAGCGATTATCATTAATGGAAAGCTTGTTGATGGAGCTCAGGGAGCAGCCGGCGAATTAGGCCATATGATTATTGATTTGCAGAGTAAACATCAAAGTGCCGGTGTTTATGGAACGCTGGAAGCTCTGGCCAGTCGCCGCGCGATTGAACGAGAAATCAAAAGCCGTATAAAAAAAGGACAAAAAAGTATCATAACTCAGTTACAAAAAAAAGGAACGGCAACGATTAAAAGCGGTATGCTTGCGGAAGCGTTGAAACGAAAGGACAAAGTGGTCACGGAAGTGATCAACGATGTATGCCATGTGTTGGGCAAAGCGTGTATATCTATCCGTCATATTTTTAATCCCGACATGATTATTTTAGGGGGAGGTGTGATTGAGGCATGCGGCCAGTATATGCTTCCCAAAATCCGTAAAATCTCTGACGGTGATCCTTTTTTTAAAAATATCGATCAATGTAAAATTGAACCGTCTCTTTTAGGTGATGATGCCGTTTTACTGGGCGCTGTGGCTTTACTGAAACAACACTTGGGAGAAAAAATTTCTTCCAAAAAAGTTGTCTACCCGCATCTGGCTGTTGATAAAGGTGCCGGTATTCTTATTGGAGAGAAGCTGGTCAAAAAGAATGTATATGTCCGCGGTGATGGAAAAGAGAAAAAGACAAACGGCGTGGTTTTAGACGATAATGATGCTCTGGATGTGGAAACCTTAAGAAAAATCTGTAAGAAAC
>JAGQKQ010000126.1 GCA_020430005.1 Candidatus Omnitrophota bacterium | reverse complement strand
TATTTTTATTTCTTAAAAGAGGAACGAAACATAAGATGAGCAGCAGGCCGTACAGAGGAACAATAGCCTGAAAGGCCACTTTCATCATTGTTAAAACAAAAAAGTTTAAACCCACAGCAACAGACAATAAGATTGTTTTTTTAAGAGTATTATTTTCTTGGATGATCACACCCAAAAGCCGGCAAGAAAGAAGGACAGCCAATACGATAAAAGGATAGGTAACAATCTCTGAATACAGACGCAGCGCGGATGTAATCATAGCAGCGGAGAGCCCGAAATAAATAAGAACGCCCGCTTGGATACGCTTATCGATTTGAAAGAGTTGAAGGACTTTTTGCATGAGCCACTGTGTGATGCCGAGAATCAGGAACTGACCGATAATCAGAATGGATTTGTAAGAGACGTTCAGAATCTTTGATAGAGAAATGCACCAACTGATAAAAAGCGGATACAGAGGTTCCCGGCGCGGTCCGGTTTTAAAATAGGCAAGAAAACCATCTTCCTGTAATAAATATCCGAGCTTCTGATATCCCTCGCTGTCATGCATGATGGCCATTTGGGATGTCATGGCGAGGTAAGTCCAAACAATGCCACACACAATAAAGGCTAGCGTGAGCGGAGAAGGTTTTCGGATACGTATTTGCATGGGGTGTATTATAACATATTAAGGAATTGTGAAAATTGTCTTTTTTGGTTATATTATGAATATTAATGTTTTTTGCGACAATAAACTATTTATCGGGACAATATGAAAAACGCCAGGCATAATATATTCTCTTTGGGAATCAAACTAATAGCTCTGATCGGCATTATTCTTGCCGTACTGATTGTGAGAGACAACTATGGAGGATGGCAATCTGGTATGCAAAAAGTCTTTCCGTTTAATATCATTATCAAACAACGGGATTGGGTCAGTCAGGGAGCGGCCGATTTTCATATTAACCATACCCAGCCGTCTTTTACAGACATCGCCGCGTTAGTTGAGAAAAATACGCCGATGTCTGATAACGCGATTCAAGGTTATATGATCTACTATTACAGTGTGCTGGAACGCTTCCCGGATTCCGATCAGGCCAATAGTATGCTAGGGTATTTGTATTTCTGGAAGGGGGATTTCAAAGAAGCAGAGCGATATTATAAAAAAGCCGTTCAACTGGCTCCGGCCGTTTTCTGGCATCACTATAATTTGGGAATTATTTATTTTTCGGAAGGCCGTGCGGAAGAGGCGACAGCATCATTCAATAAGGCACTGCGGGCTAACGGTCAATTGACGGTGGAACAAGCCTCTAAATCGGTGATCTATTCCCAGATTGCCCGGGCTATGGATAATAAATCTTATAATCTGGTCCAATCCGTTGAAAGCGGCTATAAAAGTACCGGCCGTTTTCTTTCTTATTTAAAGAAAAATACACCGGTCGCAGAAATAAAACCCCTACTCAAACCACAACTTTTTTAAATTCTGCAGGATTTATCGTTCTTGACAAAACATCCCTTTATCATGGATAATGGGGCCTCAAAATTCAGGAATAATCTATGGAAAAGAAACCGAAAATACCTGCAGAACTGCTGAAAGTCTCCCGTAAGGCCGGTAAAGCGATTATGGATTTTCATATGATCAATGAAGGAGACAAGATTGCTGTCGCTGTTTCCGGAGGAAAAGACAGCTTATCGCTGATGCATGTTCTACGGCATCGTCAGAAAATCAGTCCTATCAATTTTGAATTCCAGGCTGTTCATATTGATTTTGAATTTTCTGATTTTGATCCGCAACGCTTGGTGGACTATCTGGAACGGGAAGGGTTTTCCTATATTATTGAAAAAGTTGATTTTCTTAAAGGTGAAAAGTATGAAGAGATCGATTGCTTCTGGTGGTCGCGGAACCGGCGTAAAGCATTATTCATGCTGTGTGAACGGATGGGATTTAATAAAATTGCCTTCGGACATCACCTGGATGATATTGTAGAAACAATTCTTTTGAATCAATTTTATCGGGGAGAAATCGGGGCTATGAAACCCAAGCAGGATTTGTTTAAGGGCAAAATCGCCCTGATCCGGCCGTTAGCGTATGTCCGTGAAACGGCGATGGAGGAGTTGGCTAAACAGTTGGACATTACAAGTGTCGGGCAATCCAAATGCGCGAATGACGACACATCCCACCGTATGAAAATTAAGCATATGTTGAAAGAGTTTGAAAAGGACCATAACTGTATTGTGAAAAATATTTTTCGCAGTCTTCAGAATATCAGAGAGGATTATTTGATAGAGGCGGTCGGTTAGACACTTGAATAAATTTTGTAGAAATTTGAATAAAAAAGTGATATCATCGGTCGCAAATTACGCGCAGAAGTGCTTCATTATATAAAATATAAGACGAAGTTTTAACCTAAAAACGTGTTAAGAGGAGGAAAATTATGGAAGAAGCAATCAATAAAGTTATTGATGTTGGTGTACCGTTTTTACTTAATTTAGTCGCGGCCCTTGTGATTTATGTCGTTGGAAAATGGGCGGCCGGTATCATCTCTAGATTTATTGAAAAAATGATGGCCAAGGCTAATGTTGACGAAGCGTTACGCAAATTTGTTAAGAATATTGTTTTTGCCGCTATTTTAATTTTTGCGATTATTGCCGCTGTGGGAAAAGTTGGCGTACAAACAGCATCCTTTATTGCGGTTCTAGGGGCGGCTGGTTTAGCTATCGGTATGGCCTTGCAAGGAACATTGGCTAACTTTGCGGCCGGTGTCATGTTGATTTTATTCAAGCCATTTAAAATCGGTGACTTCGTAGAAGCGGGCGGTGTTCTTGGCAGTGTTAAAGAAATTCAGATTTTTAATACAATTTTATCTACACCGGACAACCGTAAAATGATCGTTCCGAATTCCAAAATATCCGGTGACACCATTACAAACTTTACAGGTATTGACCGCCGCCGTTTAGATATGGTTTTTGGTGTAAGCTATGATGACGATTTGAAAGTCGCGAAGGAAGTTCTGCAAAAATTATTGGACGCGGATGAACGTGTTTTAAAAGATCCGGCGCCGGTGATTGCTGTATCCGAATTAGGCGATAGCTCAGTGAACATCGTTTGCCGTCCATGGACAAAACCGGCTGATTATTGGGGTGTCTGGTTTGACATGATGGAAAATGGAAAAGTGGAATTGGAAAAGGCGGGTTGTTCTATTCCATATCCTCAAAGAGATGTGCATGTTTATCAAGAATCACCAGCCAACGACAAATCAGGAGCGTCGCGTCTGTAGGCGATTTGTTCTTATTAGAGGCCTGCTCTCCCAAAAGGAGAGTGGGCCTTTTTTGTTGAGTCATTTACAAATGTAAAATATATGGGATAATAAAACAAAGAGCATTAAGGATGATTACGATGAAAAAAATTATTTTACTTATTGTTTGTCTTGGCCTTGCCTTTACTGTTTACCAGGCTATCGGTTCGGCCAAAGAAAAGAAGGACGACCTTCCGGAAGGTGTTTTGGGATTAACCAAAGAAGAATGGAAACAGCGGCTGACGCCCCTGGAATACAAAGTGATTTGGGAAGAGGGAACAGAACGCGCTTTTACAGGCGATCTTCTTAATAACAAAGAAAAGGGTGTTTATGTCACAGTTGGTTGTAAACAGCCGGTGTTTCATTCTGATCAGAAATATGATTCCAAAACAGGATGGCCGAGTTTCTGGCAGCCAATTTCAAAAGACGCAATTGAAGAAAAGGCCGACTACAAATTAGGTATTAAACGCATCGAAGTGGTCAGCAGTGAGTGTGGCGAACATTTGGGACACGTTTTTGAAGACGGACCGCCTCCAACGGGATTACGGTACTGTATTAATTCCGCGGCGCTTGATTTTATTCCACAAGAAGAATTTGATAAACAACAGAATAAGTAATCCATGAAACGCGTATTATTCGGGCTGGTGATTTTTTGTGTCTTGTCATCCAGCCTTTTTGCTGATGATATGATTAAAGAACCGAATGTGGCGGGGCAGTTTTATGAAGATAATGCCGATAAGTTATCCGCCCACATCCGGACGATGCTTCAACAAGCGGATATTGTTCCCGCTGATTATCCTATCGACGTATTGATGGTTCCTCATGCCGGTCATATTTATTCCGGCCCTGTCGCCGCATACGGCTTTAAAGCCGTCAGCCAAAATCGTTATAAAACAATCATTTTATTGGGTCCGACGCATTATCATAGATTTGATAATGTCTCTATCTGGCCGGACGGTGGATTTAAAACACCATTAGGGACAGTTGAAGTCGATGCGGATCTTGCCAATAAATTGATCAACCAAACCGATAAAATTCATTTTGAACGCAGGGTGTTTGACAAAGATCATGTTCTTGAAGTGGAGTTGCCGTTTCTTCAAACTGTTTTCACGGATTTCAAAATTGTGCCGATGATTATGAGCCGTGATGCTTCTGCGGAAACATTACAGGAAATAGCGACGGCCATTGATCGTGCGGTGGGAAACAGAGATGATGTATTATTGTTAATCAGTTCGGATCTTTCACATTATCATACGGCTGAAACGGCCAAAGCTATTGATCAACGTGGTCTCACAGCTGTTGAACAGCAGGATATCGACCGGCTATGGCGGGACCATCATAACGGACAAATGGAAATCGACGGATTTAAGGAAGTGATTATCGGTTTGTTATACGCGCGCATAAATGGTTTAAAAAATGTTGAGGTTATTAAATACGGTCACTCCGGAGAATCATCCGGTGATTATCAAAGAGTTGTCGGTTATGCCGCGGTGATTATGCATCATTAGTTTTATTTAAAAATAGGATTTGTCGGAAATTATGGAATCGAAAATTGACATCTTTTTCATTATTGATAGAATAGCATTAATGAAACAAAAACTTTCCATTTTCTTCCTAACTCTTTTTGTAGCTTCATTTTGTGGATGCGCGGCCAAAAAGCCTTTATTGGATGAGGTTTTTGGACAAGCCAATAAGGCCTATGATAAACAGGATTACGATGCCGCCGCGGTTAAATACCAGGAATTCATCAGAATGGCTCCAGACACGCCCCTTTCTCAAGCCGCGAAGTATTTTTTAGCGGACTGCTATAAACAATTAGGTGAATTTGATAAAGCTCTTGCCGCTTACACCGAATTGATTAACCAGGAAAAAGAAAGTTTCTGGGTCGAACAGGCGCTTCATGACAAGACCGAACTAGAAGGGGTTCTGGCAGACTTTCGCGGACAATAACATATCGACTTTTAACCATATCCAGTCAAAACAAGAATGAATTTAAATAATCACAAAGGATTAACAAAGCTATCTATCGGTTTATTGATATTTTTTACAGTGTGCTTTGTTATCGGCATGCTGGTGTTTAACAGGCTACTTTCAAGCCGTTTGTCCGATATGGAAAATAATTCGGAAGTGGTCGGTTTAAAACCGGCGGCCAAAAAAGCAGTGGCGCCTGAAAAAGTTACAGAGGCTAATATTAAGAAAACATCCCGAGGCGTTACATGTACTATCCGTCTGGACCCCGGCCGGACATTTTATCGCTATGTTTTTTTTCAAGATGGAGAAGAAGTCGCCCGGATGAG
>JAGQKQ010000125.1 GCA_020430005.1 Candidatus Omnitrophota bacterium | reverse complement strand
GAATATGTACTCCACCCCACATCAATGGCCTTTTGCTTTTGATCAGCTTCCTCTAATCCTTCGTAGTGCGGGATTTCTCTTTCTAAATTTGCCATTAATCCAATATCAAAGACCGAGCAATAAACAGTAAATAAAAGAAAAACCGTGTATTGTCCATATTCAGTTACTCCAAGACTTGTGGCAATAAGTAAACCTCTCCAACCTCTCAGCAATCTCCCCAGCCAACTGAATATGCCCAAGCTAAAAAAATCAGCAACAATTTTGTTCATATATATTTATAACCACATTCCAAACTAAATTGGTAAAGATCAAAACGAAATGTCTTACGCTTTTTTATGAAAAGAGGGATCATACCATCCTAAGTCTTGACCAAAATCTGAAGCCTGGTTTAACTGCTTAATCCAAAACTCACTGTCAGTATCATTCTTACGATTTTCGCAAATGAAGAAATGACACCAGTAAAGGGACGCCACTTTAAAACCAAAAACCTTTGTTACCATCTGTAGAAAACGAATAGTAACTTGACACCCTCTTAACAAGAATCGGCCTATAAACTTATTTTTACACTTTGAGTCCATTAATCGACCCACATTATCCTTATTAAATACAGGTCCCCAAGGTATAAAACGGTTAATTTTGAAGAAATTCTGCCGCAAAAAACGCGCGAAAAACTTAGAAGTAATTAATCCTGGATAAATCATTAAATGCCCTCCCAAGTAATTGGGCACACTAATAATAAGCTTTCCTCCGGGAACCAATACGCGCTGCAACTCCACCAATGCGTGGTAAGGATTCTGTAAATGCTCAAACACTTCCAAACAGATCACTGTATCAAAATAATTATCTTCAAATTTTAGTTTTTCACAGGATATGTCCGCTAATTGGAAATCAGTAAGATAATTTCTCAACCTTTCCAAAGCTTTTTCAGCCACATCGACACCATACAATTCAACATCAGTTTTGAGCTTTCCTATACTAGCTGTTAGTTCTCCACGTCCTAACCCTACCTCTAAAACTCGGCCTCCACTATCTATTTCGTTAAAAGCGATTAAAAGACGGCTATCTAACCCCTCCTTTCCCTTTTCGTATAATGTCTTAGATAAATTTTTGATATCTTCCATTTTTTTAGGCTTAGATCTCATGTATTTCCTGATGTGCTATAACGTTTTCCCTTTTGGGAAATAAACTTCATTTTACGTTTTATAATTCTTAGAGGATTATTATATCGATTGTCATTATTAGTGCGCGTGATTGAGCATGATGCGCAGCCTTGAATGAGGCTTCGCTTGCCAGAAAACATTAATGAAAGAAAATCTCGCCGAATTCTTGAATTCCATATATCAGCCAATGAATTCTTTGATAGATCCGCATACTGTGTCTGGCCTCTTAAATCCATACAGCATTTAGAAATCTTCCCTGAACTCGACAAAGTTACATTATTAAAGACGAAGGAGCAGAATCCTTTTGCTGGATAAAATTCCTTATTCTTTTTATTAAAAGATTCATTCCAGTATTCCGGTGTCCATTGAGTAATTGTATCTCCCTTAGCAAAAATTTTTTTCATTTCCTCACTAAAGTCTTTTCCAATAGACTGTCCATCTCTACCATTGTTGATTTGAATATGAACGGGTTTTTCTAAGCGTTTATTTTTTTCATAAAGCAAATGAATGTTCTTAAAGATTTTTGGAAATTTCCCGGGAGGCCTCATATTTTCAAAAGATTGGGCATCATGTCCATCTACACTACAGATAATCTGACTTAGCACTCCAGCATTTAATATATAATCTAATTTTTCTTCATCCATTAACATAAAGTTTTCGTTCAGAATAATGTGCGGGCGAAAGTTTGGATTTTCCTTCATATATTTTTTTGTAATATCTACAACCTCCCTCCATTTGGGATAAACCAGAAATTCGCCACTGATTGGCCATTCCATAATTCTTATATTATATTTTGGATTCTCCGCGACCTCTTTAATTAATTTTTCGTAAATATGAATATCTAAAAAACGAGCCCTATCTAATTGGTCCAAAAAACAATATTTACACCTTAAATTGCATACCGAAGAAAACTCAATGGATAGAATCTTGATATCGCTTACTGTATTTAACCCTAAAATAACCTTTACGTATCGAAAAATCCAAGAAAGATAAGAAAAACAATACAAAACTTTACGGATAATTATCATACCGAAGGATCTCAAACTAAATTTCCTTTCATATTATTTATGGTTCTTAATAACCTTCTTGTACTCAAGGACAGCTTTTTCCGTTACCAATTTCCAATCAAAATCCTTTACAACTTCTGCAGAGACATTTTTTTTACTTTTAAGACTTCCCTGCTGAATTAATTCCTCAACCGCCTTTGTTATCGATTCCGGATGGTTATTCTCCAAAAAAATGCCGTTATCTCGACCCCGGAGCAACCATGCCTGCGCAGTCGTTATGATAGGTAAAGAACATGCCATGGCTTCTAAAGTGCTAATACTAGATCCAGGAAAAGAGAACGCACAAATGTAAGCATCCGAAATTTGATAATATTGATAAAGATCTTCTTCACGAATATTCTTCAAGTGCCGAACTTGATTCTGCAATCCATTTTCGTTAATTATTTTATAAATCTCTTTCTCCTGGTACCCCACCCCAATAATGATCAGCCTAACTTGCGGATACCTTTGTTTCAAGAAATTCAATGCTAAAATTATTTTATCGATTCCTTTGTCTGCCGCCAATCTGTTAACTGTAATTAATATAAAATCTGAATCTGAATATCCAAGATCCGATCTTGAAAGCCCCCCCCTTGCTAATTGCTGCTGTATATAGCCTAAATCCACCCCTACCGGCACAACTTTAAACTTATCTGAATTTAAATGATAAACTTCTGCTACCTCTTTAGCAAATACATCTGCCTCACAAAAAATACATTCTGCCCGACTCAAATATTGATACATCGGTTTTATTTTGAAAAGATACTGTGTAATATATTTACATTTTAAAGAAATATCTGAAAAAGGAGAAATAGTAATTTTCTTCTCCTTTATTTTATCAAATTTCACTGCCGTCAAATCTAAAACGCTGCTTAAACCAATTGGATTACATAAATAATTATCTGTAAAAATATGCGCTATAATCGGTTTTCGTTTTTTCTGTTTAGAATACTGATATCCCGTTAAATCAAAACTATGTAATATATCAAAATCTTTATTTTTTAAATATTTTGCTAAAGAATAGCTGAACAGATGAACACCAAGCCATCCTATCGGATACTCTAAATATTTATAAATAGACGGAGATAAGAAAGTATATTTCATACCCTCATACTCTTCCGTTCTAGGACCTTTTTGATCTAACGGAGCTACTATTTCTACATTAATACCTTTTTGCGCCAAATGCTTCGCAAAGTAATAAACATATTTTTGCACTCCCCCATAAGGATGAAAAGGGTAAACACTTTTTACGGCTATAATAACTTTCATATATCTTAAAATCGTCTTTGCCGAATACGGCTAATAAGCTTCTTTACCATGGCTTTAAAGGTTTTCTGCTCTTTATAGAAATCAATTACGGCCGATAAAATTTCTTCTGTTTCCTGAGAATGCTGCGGATAATCTATAATAGGTTGGTTCAAAATGGTTGTATCATATGCACTGGATGTAGGTATATTCGTTCCCGAACCATCAAAACCGATATTTCGAACAAGAGATGACGCCGGAACAAAAGTTAATCCATTATTTAAGAAAATACTTGCCGCCCAGCGTATATCCCAACCTCCTATTTTTCCCTCAACCTGGTCTTTCAGAAGAGAATAATATTTATAGGAGCCTCTAAAGTTGAATTCATATCGAGACTCACGGGAGGAGAGTTGTTTTAGAAGCTTCTTTCCATCTGGTTCAAAAAATTCCCACGCCCTTCTCCAAGTTCCCCAGCCCCAACCGCAGCTACCACGAATGAATCCTGACTCCACAGTCACTTCTCTGATAGGATACATATATCCACTAACCTCCATCACTCGGTCATCATTGGCATAAGCATCTAACGCTTTGTTCATATAATTTAAAAAGAAGGGTGACAAAACGATATCATCCTCCAATACAATTACGCGACCTCTTTCTTTACAAAATTTAGTAACATTACCAATAATCTGTGCAGGAACACCATTATTTCTTGAATTGATCTGAAGATTAACTGTTTTACACCATTTACGGCTTTGCACAACTTTCTTAACCGCTTCAATACCGGGAATGTCTTCGTCAGACTTTGGTCCATCAATAAAAACGAAAAGATCACTTTCCTGGGATTCTTTATTTTTGCTTAACGACTGAAGAACCTGAAGCGTATGGTCCGGCCTTTTAAAGGCAAATAAAAGTATCGGAGTTTTTACCATAACAAATCTAGCAGGCTGCTACTTTTTCTTTTGTTTCTTTGTTTGGCACCCACTGTGATTGTGGAGGAATTTTTGATAGGTCCACTCTATTTTTATAACGGCGCGCGACGTCTACAACTTCAACCATAAGATTATCTTTCAAAGTGATCGGATCCAAACCAATATTTAAGAAGCATTCGTTGGATACTTTTAATTCATTTTTCTCAGCTTCTTTACGGGGATTTTCTATAAAATCAATTGTAGCGCCTGTCAATTCAGAAACTTTATTAGCCAAGTCGATTAATCGGTGCGTTTCAGTCATTTGGTTATATATATGAACGCGATCTCCTTTTTTAGGTGGATGCGCCATCGCTAATTCAACACACCGGACAGAGTCTTGAATATGAATGAAAGCACGTGTTTGTCCACCTGTGCCATAAACCGTTAGCGGATGTCCAACGGCTGATTCAACCAAAAATCGATTTAAAACTGTTCCATAATCTCCATCATAATCAAACCGATTGATAAGCCTTTCATCCCGGCCCGTTTGATCTGTATCCGTCCCCCAAACAATACCCTGATGTAAATCTGTAATACGAAGGCCATAATTTTTATTGTAGAAGTAAAAGAAAAGCGCATCTTGTGTCTTGGTCATATGATAAATACTTCCAGGATCGGCCGGATAAAGAATTTCTTTCTCCGAACTCTCTCCATCGGGGTTCGCAATGTTGATTCTTAAATAACCCTCTGGAATCACTGCACCTACCGTTCCATATCCATAAACACCCATTGTCCCTAAATGTAAAACATGAATGTCTCTCTCTGACTCAACGATGGCGCTCAGAATATTATTAGTAGCATTTAAATTATTATTGACTGTATATCTACGTTCTTTAGAAGACTTCATTGAATAGGGGGCCGCTCTTTGTTCCGCATAATGAATAACCGAGTCCGGCTCATAATCATTAAGAAGATTTAACAGACGATGATATTCTTCAGCAATATTGATATTCATAAATCTAATAGTTTGACCACTGACCTCTTTCCATGCCTCAAGACGTTTTCCAATCGGCTGAATAGGTGTTAAAGAATCACATTCCAATTCCGTATCAATATTCCGGCGGGACAAATTATCAACAATACAAACCTCATGACCTTTTGCAGAAAGATTTAACGCACATGGCCAACCGCAGAACCCATCCCCTCCAAAGACAATAATTTTCATTTTAGCCCCTTCCTCTTATTTTATTAATACTTCTAGAAATAGTATTTATTTATATAACTAATT
>JAGQKQ010000124.1 GCA_020430005.1 Candidatus Omnitrophota bacterium | reverse complement strand
ACACGGTTTGGACCAAATCGTCTTTGAATAAATGCGGAACCTCTTCGCTCCACCCAAACCAAAAGCGGGACCGCCTGAATCATCATCAAAAAGAAAATTAAAAGTTTTCCGAGATTTACTCCAAACTCAAATGCATCTTGTCCCATTAGTCCCACTCCAATCCGCCAGCGCGCCACTCATAGAACAAACCATAAACGAGAACGATAAGAAAAAAGCCCATTGAAACGAGCAACGGAGCTCCGAGTTCTTTGAGATTTTCAACAAAAACAAGAGTCCAGGGATAAAGAAACACGACTTCAATATCGAAAAGAATAAATGATATTGCCGTTAAGTAATACTTGATCGGGATCTTTGTCGAAGCCGGGCTTTCTCCTGGAATTCCACATTCGTAAGGCATAATTTTAACCTTCGAAAATCTTCCGCGTTGGCCAACAAGGGATGAAAGAAAAATAAGTCCGCCGGCAAATACTATCGTGACGACAAAAAGAATCATCACTGGCAAGAGTTGATCCAGCACCGATGCCTCCTCAATCCTGAAAAAATCGTTTCTAAATTTATACCGAGCGGTTTGGTGATTTCCAAGATATTTCACGGATCTAGAAGCCTTGGGAATTTGTGTTTCGCCACGCATTACTTAGTCCGTTTTTTCGAGTGTTCACCTACACTCATCGAGCTCATGAGCTTTATTGAATCCCGATCTTTTCTATCTTTGAAAAAACAACTCGAATCGAGTTCGAAAAGCGTGTCGATCGTCGGATCTGACTCACCCGTTTCTATTGCAAAGTTAATTTCGGATCAAAGATGGCGGGACTTCGAGAGCTTTCCGCATATCGTCATTTTTTCAAACGAAACCGAAGCGCAGGATTTCATCGATAACTTGACCTTTTTTGGCTCCGAGAAGGAAACCCACTTTCTGCCGGCATTTGATATGAGCCCCTATTCCGGACTCTATCCCAATACGCGTTACATATCTCAGCGCTTGAAATGGCTTTCTGAAATTCGTTCAACTCCAAAAGGCAAAATTTTTGTCGCCACGGCTGAATCCATCCTTCAAAAAACATTACCGGTAAAAGATTTTGAGAATCACTCTCTTTCGTTTGTGGCCGGCGACGAGTGGCCAGAAAAAGTGGGACGCCTACTTTCCAACATGGGTTACGCAGGCGCACCACAAGTGGAAGATGTCGGACAATATTCAGTTCGCGGAGGAATTGTTGACGTTTTTTCTCCGGCAGAAGATTTGCCGATCCGAATCGAGTTGTTTGGAGATCAAATCGAGTCACTCCGAGCATTTGACCCCGCGACACAACGATCACTCCATACGGTAAAAAGCATTAAAATAATTCCCTCTCGAGAAATTGTTTTTGACGACGACTCACAAAGCCGTGCTCTACAAAATCTAAGAATGAATTTTAAAGGAAGAAAACTTCCGCATCATGAAATTGATGGAATACTTCAAGATATTAAACTCGGAAGATATTTTCACGGCATTGATTATTTGCTCAATGATTTTTATGAAAAAACGGCATCGGTACTTGAATTTGCTCGTGAAGACTTTTGCCTTTGGTGGGTGAATCCAATCGAGTGTGAACGACAGGCCGAATTGTTCCAAAAGGAGTTGTCGGACCAAAGATTACATTCGCATACTCATGCCGTTCTCCCTCATGTGGGTGAATTGTATTTCGGTTGGAGCGAACGACCCGGCACCCATGCATTTAAAACGATAGATGTAAACAATGTTGCAATCACCAATACTCTTGAAGAAGACGGGTCGATCGTAGACTTACCTTGCACTAAAATTAAGGCTTCTGAAATACAGGCGAATGAATCCTTAGCGAGCGTATTGAACGAGCGACTAAAAGGCTGGTGGGGAGCCAACCAGCGTGTCGTTCTTGCAACTCATACAATTAGTCAGGCTCAAAGAATAAAGAGCCTCTTAGATTCCAACAACATCCTTTCCTCAATTGTTGACGTGGAGACAAAGGGCTGGAGCTGGTCAGTGGACGGCATTTGGAATGAAGAGGCAAGAAATGTCGCAATCGTTCCGGTACCACTGTCGGATAGCGTACGGCTTCCCGATGACGAATTAATTTTAATTCGTGAAGAGGATTTTTTCGGCACAAAAAAGCGCTCAACTAAAAAACCACAGGCCAGCCAAGACACAATGTCGATCGACTTTGCCGAGCTTAACCCTGGCAGTCGAGTCGTTCATATTCAACATGGAGTTGCCGTATTTGACGGATTGATGACCATGCAAGTGAATGGTGTGGAGTCCGAATTCTTGCAACTTCGTTTTCGCGATGACGACAAACTCTATTTACCCATTTATCGAGTTGGGCAGATTCAGAAGTTTTCCGGTGCGGGTCCGCTCGACAAACTTGGAACGAATAATTGGGAAAAAACAAAAGTAAAGGTTCGAGCGCACCTCCGCGATATCGCAAATGATTTGCTCGAATTATACGCCAAAAGAAAACAAACAAAGCGAACTCCGTTTGAGGAACCAACTAATGACTTTCGCGAATTCGAAGCCTATTTTCCGTACGACGAAACCGCCGATCAAATTAAAGCCATTGGCGATGTTCTTTCTGATTTTGAAGATGACAGCCCGATGGATCGACTCATTTGCGGCGATGTGGGCTTTGGAAAGACGGAAGTGGCAATGCGTGCGGCTTTTCGAGTCGTACAAGAGGGTAAACAAGTCGCTGTGCTCGTCCCAACAACAATCCTGGCTCTTCAACATTTAGAGAATTTTAGAAAGCGATTTTCTAAGTGGCCTGTCGAAGTGAAAGGATACTCAAGATTCACATCTACAAAAGACTCAAAAGAAGTTGTAGAAGGTCTAAAGAGCGGAAAAGTGGATATTGTTATAGGAACCCATCGTCTGCTGGGTCGTGATTTAAGTTTTAAAAAACTGGGTCTCCTTATTATTGATGAAGAGCAGCGGTTTGGCGTTAAGCATAAGGAACGTTTAAAGCATTTTCGTATTCTGGCCGATGTTTTAACATTAACGGCCACGCCGATTCCGCGAACCTTGCACATGGCCCTGACCGGAGCGAAGGATATGTCGGTCATTGCCACAGCCCCGACCAACCGCATCCCGGTTAAAACCGAAGTGGTGGAATTCGATGAAGAGGTCATTCAGAGGGCTTTGGCGCGGGAATTGCGGAGAAAAGGTCAGTCGTTCTTTCTACATAATCGGGTTGAAGATATCGAACAAATTGCTAGAATAATAGGAAGATTAGTGCCCAAGGCGAGAATAGCGGTTGGTCATGGCCAGATGTCCCCCAAAGAACTTGAGCATATTATGCTGCAATTTTTAGAGGGCGAGATTGATATTCTGGTTTGTACCACAATCATTGGTTCCGGTATTGATATTCCTAATGCGAATACGCTTATTGTGAATCGTGCAGATCATTTTGGTCTGTCCGATCTTCACCAGCTGCGGGGACGGGTGGGAAGAAGTCAGGTCAAGGCGTACGCCTATTTCGTGATCCCTTCCTGGAAAACATTATCTACGGATGCCAAGGCCCGTATTGACGCGATTGAAAAATATAGTCACTTGGGTTCCGGATTCCAAATTGCTTTTGAAGATTTGCAGATACGCGGTGCTGGGAATCTTTTAGGACAGGAACAATCCGGGTATATCGCATCTATCGGTTTTGATTTGTATTGTCGTTTGTTGAAAGAATCTGTCGAACATCTGAAAACATCTGGAGGCGCTGGAAATGAATAAATTCAAAAAGAAATTTTTCTTATTGCTAATCGTTGTGCAGGCATTTTGCTGGACTATATCTGTGACGGACAGCTATGCTCTTGAGGACGCCATTATTGCGGTTGTGAATGACGAGGTTATCACATTAAAGGACCTGCAGGATTATATTCGTCAAACCTATGTGAGTCTTGCTGCTGAAGGTATGCCGGAGAATCAGTTAAAACAAGTCATGATCGAATTACAGAAAGACGGATTAAACAAACTTATTGAAGACAAAATTATTTTGAGCAAGGCCAAAGAAGTCGGCTTGGAAGTTCGTGATAAACTGGTCGATGATCGGGTTCAGGAAATTAAGGAAAAATATGTTTCGGAACAGGTTTTTGAGGAGGCTCTGGTCCAAAATGGTGCAACCTTATCGGATTTGCGTACAAAAGTTGAAGAAACGTTGAGTATTAAATTTATCATTGATCACGAGGTCAAAACGAAGATTTATGTGAACCCGCAGGAAGTAACGGATTTTTATAAAAAGAATCTTGAACAGTTTCGTAAAAAAGAAAGAGTTAATGTCGATTCGATTTTCATCGCCAATAAAGGCAGCCGGATTGCCGCCTTGGATAAGGCGGAGGCTGCTTTAAAGGAAATTAATGAGGGTAAGGATTTTCTGGAAGTTTCGAAACGTTATTCCGATTCTCCTTCCATCGGTGTTTTAGAACGCGGGCAATTGATGGAAGATGTTGAAAAGGTGATTTTTCAACTTTATGTGGGAGAGGTTTCCGATATTGTTGAAACTAAGACAGGTATTTATATTTTTCGCTTAACAGGAAAAGTTCCCACCCAGGTTGCCGAACTGAAAGAAGTTAAAGATACGATTTATAATGTTCTTTACAAACAGAAATTTCAGGTAGAGTATACCAAATGGTTAGAGAGTCTCAAGAAAGATGCGTACATCGAAATCAAACAATAAACGCATCGGTATTACGCTCGGTGATCCGTTAGGAATTGGTCCTGAAGTTACAGCCAAGGCGCTGAGCAAGGCATCCGTTCGTAGCAATGCGGATGAATTTGTTATTTTTGGTGATCAGGCTGTATTTGATTACTACTTCACCGGCAAATATCCAAAATGCCGTTTTCATCATTGTCATATCTTACCTAAGAAAAAAATTATTCCGGGAAAAACAGGAAAAACAGGCGGACGGGCGTCTCTGGGATATCTGGATGCAGGCATTGCCGCATTAAAGAACAAAACGATTGATGCGTTGGTAACAGCGCCTCTATGTAAGGAGGCCATTGCACGCGATACACCTTTGTTTATCGGACATACAGAATATTTGGCCGAGGCCTTTAATATTGATCATGTCGGTATGATGTTTGTCGGTCCGCAATTACGTACAATTGTTGTGACGCGTCACATTCCTTTAAAGGAAGTTCCCTCTACGATGACGGTTGATAATATTCTGCAAACACTTCTTTTGACACACCGCGCGCTTAAAATAAACTTTGGTATTAAAAAACCCAATATTGCCGTGTGTGGGTTAAATCCGCACGCCGGAGAAAATGGTTTGATCGGTAAGGAAGAGCAGACCATTATTATTCCAGCTTTGAAAAAGGCGAAAGCTGTGGGTGTCTCTACAATTGGTCCCTTGCCGGCGGATACACTTTTTTCCGTGGACTTGGGACAACGATATGATGCGGTAGTAGCGATGTATCACGATCAAGGATTAATTCCCGTAAAAACATTAAGTTTCACAAAATTGGTTAATCTTACAATCGGTTTGCCGTTTATCCGAACATCCCCGGCGCATGGCACGGCCTTTGATATCGCCGGAAAAGGAAAGGCCAATCCGGACTCGATGTGCGAAGCGATCTGTCTGGCGGCCCGTTTATCTTCATGAAACCTTCTGATTCCAAATCGCTCAGTCCTAAAAAATCTCTCGGACAGAATTTTCTGGTTAGTGAACA
>JAGQKQ010000123.1 GCA_020430005.1 Candidatus Omnitrophota bacterium | reverse complement strand
GCAAAGGTTCTATTATGAAATTGGATGGTAGTGTTTCCACGGATGTTCAGGCTATTCCGACGGGATCACTTGCGCTTGACGCGGCTTTAGGAGTTGGAGGGGTTCCCCGGGGACGTGTGGTTGAAATTTATGGCCCCGAGTCATCAGGAAAAACGACCTTAACATTAAGTATTATTTCCCAGGTTCAGAAACTAGGCGGAGTGGCCGCTTTTATAGACGCCGAACACGCTTTTGACGCGTCTTATGCCAAAAAAGTCGGTGTGAAGCTGGACGATTTACTGATTTCCCAGCCGGATACCGGCGAGCAGGCCTTGGAAATCGCGGAAACGTTAACGCGTTCAAATGCCGTTGATCTTGTTATTATTGATTCTGTTGCGGCCTTAACCCCGCGGGCAGAAATCGAAGGTGATATGGGCGATTCGCATATGGGACTTCAAGCCCGGTTAATGTCACAGGCTTTGCGGAAATTAACGGCGGCGATTAATAAATCAAAAACGTGTGTGATTTTTATTAACCAGATTCGTATGAAGATCGGTGTTATGTTCGGATCACCAGAGACAACTACTGGTGGTCGCGCTTTAAAATTTTATGCATCGGTCCGTTTGGATTTGCGCCGTAAGGAGACATTGAAACAAGGGGAAGATTATATTGGTAATCTTGTTAAAGCCAAGGTTGTAAAAAATAAAGTGGCGCCGCCTTTTAAAGAAGCGGAATTTGAAATCCATTTTAATGAAGGGATATCCCACTCCGCGGATGTTCTGGATTTGGCGGTCAAGAATGATATTGTACAGAAGTCCGGAGCATGGTTTTCGTTTGAAGATGAGAAAATCGGTCAGGGACGGGAGAATTCACGTAAATTCTTAAGCGACAACCCGAAATTGTTAACAAAAATTGAAAAGCTGGTCCGGGAAAAGTTGAGTATTGCAAAGACATAACGTTTATGTCGCGGAATGATCAACGAGAATTATTAAAAGCCAAGACGTATGTCTACCGCCTGTTGAATATCCGCTTGCGTAGCGAACATGAAATTCATGATAAGCTGGCGAAGCGCGGTTTTTCATCGGATCTTATTAATCAGGCGGTTTTTTATTTTAAAGATGTCGGCTTAATTGACGACCATATTTTCGCGCAAAAGTGGATTGAATCCCGCCTGAAAAAACCGTATGGAGCCGGCCGTATCAAGCTGGAATTACGGAAAAAAGGAATTCACGATTCGATTATTCAGGACGAATTACGACAAGCCACCGAAGAATTGTCCGAAGAGGATATTGTTTTTCAATTAGCCGTACAACGTATGGCAAAGTATCAGACGCTGGACGAAACCAAAGCCAAACAGCGGATCTATGGATATTTAAGCCGCCGTGGTTTTAGCGGCCAGGCCATTTATAAAACATTAAAAAAATTATGAAAACAAGCGAGATACGGAAAAAATTTCTGGAGTTTTTTAAATCCAAGGGACATACCATTGTTGACAGTGATTCATTGGTTCCCAAAGATGACCCCACGGTATTGTTTACAACCGCCGGCATGCAGCAGTTCAAACGTCAATTCTTAGGGCATATTGACGAATATACCCGCGCGACAACATCCCAAAAATGTTTAAGAACCGACGATTTGGAAGAGGTGGGTGAAACCGATTTTCATCATACCTTTTTTGAAATGCTGGGAAACTTTTCATTTGGAGATTATTTTAAAAAAGAAGCCATCAACTGGGCGTGGGAATTTTTAACGAAGGAATTGAAGATTCCCGCCGACCGTTTGTGGGTTTCCGTTTATGAAGAAGACAGTGAAGCTGAACAAATTTGGAAAACGGATATCAAGTTATCGGATGAACGCATTTTTAAACTCGGTGGAAAAAGTAATTTCTGGCCGTCCAACGCCAAAGAAAACGGCCCGAATGGCCCATGCGGTCCTTGTTCGGAAATCTTTTATGATTATGAACCGGAAAAGGGCACGATACCGAAAGATCCTGATGACGAACCCGGCCGTTTTTCTGAAGTTTGGAATCTTGTCTTTACACAATTTAATCGTCAGGATGGCGGTGTGCTGGAACCGTTGCCGGGAAAAAACATTGATACCGGTATGGGGCTGGAGCGTTTGGCCGCTGTGCTTCAAGGGAAGAAATGTAACTTTGATATCGATTTGTTTGAGCCGATCCTGGTGGCTGTTAATAAAGAAGTTTCCGGTTTAGCCACAAAACAACAGCGTATCATTGCGGACCATATGCGGGCGGTTGTTTTTGGTATTACCGATGGTGTTGTTCCGTCTAACGAAGGACGAGGATATATCATGAAGAAACTGATTATTGACATTACCGATATCGTTCTACGGGCGGGCCATACAAAACCGGTGATTTATAAACTGGTGCCGGCGGTTGTCAAAAGTATGGGAGATGCCTATCCGGATATTGTTAAAAAAGCGGATAATATTAGTGACATCATTCTCAGTGTTGAAAAGGCGTATATCCGTGTCCGGCAGGAACGCATGCCTCAGCTGAAAAAAGAAATTCAGGAACTTTTAGAAAAGAAAACGGCTCAAACACCCGATGATTTGGGAACATTACTGTTTACCTATCGCGACACTTACGGACTAACCCGTCCGGCTATTGAAGAAACGCTGAATGAAGCCAACGTTCCTGAGGATATACGGAAACAGGCTCTTGTAAAATTTGATGACAACATGCGTAAACAGCAGGAACAATCGCGGGCCGGAAGTAAGATGACAGGTGATGTTTTTGCCGGAGATGAATTGAAAATTTCCTTACCGAAGACAGATTTTCTGGGATACAAAGAAAGTTACGGTACCGGAACTATTCTGGTACTTTTTATCAATAATGTAAGGGTTGAAGAGGTTCATCCCGGAGACCAGGTTAAAGTGGTTCTGGATAAGACACCATTTTATGCGGAAAGCGGCGGCCAGGTTGGCGATACTGGAGAAATTTGTGGTGACAAGGGCGGACGTATCCGGATAACGGATACACAAAAGAATAACGATGTGTTTGTTCACATGGGGGTTGTTGAAGAAGGTGATTTGGTTACAGATCAGTTGGTACATGCTCAAGTTGATTATGACCGCAGGCTGGCGATTATGCGTAATCACACAGCAACACACCTTTTGCAAGCCGCGTTACGTGAAGTTTTAGGCGACCATGTCCAACAGCAGGGATCAATGGTCGCGGAAGATCGGTTGCGTTTTGATTTCACCCATCCAAAGGCGATCACGATGGATGAACTTTTAGCAATTGAAAAACGGACCAATGAAATGGTCCGTGCGTGTGACACAATTGTGAAAGAGTATCTGCCGCTGGAAGAAGCCAAAAAAAGAGGAGCATTGGCGTTCTTTGCGGAAAAATATGGTAAAACCGTTCGTGTTGTAACGATCGGGGATTATTCTAAAGAATTTTGTGGCGGCACACATTTATCATCAACCGGAGAAATCGGTTTAATCAAAGTAACAGGAGAAAACGCCATTGCCCAGGGAATCCGCCGGATTGAGGCCAAGACCGGATTCTTTGCATGGGAATATACGGTTGAAGAACATCAACAGCTTGAACAAGTCGCCCAGGGATTAAAAGCCCCGGTCGCGGAAGTTGTTGAGCGTGTGCAGGCCCAGACACAACGGATCAAACAACTGGAAAAAGATTTGGAGAAATTCCGTTTTGAATCTTTAAAGAATTTGGTCGATAACATTTTAAACAGCGCAGAATCCCTGCAAAGCGATGCCAAATTGGTTACGTACTGTTTTCAGGATATTGATATGGGATTGCTGCGTCAAATGGCTGACTTATTGAAAAAGAAATCCAAATCGGCGATTATTGTTTTAGGGGCGAAGACAATGGAAAATGCCTCCTTGCTTGTGTCAGTTAGCGATGATTTGGTCAAAAAAGGTGTTAATGCCCGTGATATTATTAATGAAGTGGCGCCGCTAATTGATGGAAAGGGCGGAGGCCGCCCGCAGTTGGCCCAGGCGGGAAGTAAACAAGTAACGAAAATTGACGGTGCCGTCAAAGAAGCCAATAAGATTATTAAAGAAAAACTGACTATATGAAAATCTTAACTCAAAGCGGACAGGCCATTCAGAAGCTTTACAACCGGAATAAATATTACCGGAAAAAGCATGTAGAAGAAAAGGTTCGCAAGATTATTGAAGATGTTCGAAGTGAAGGTGATGAAGCGGTTCTCCGCTATACCCGCCGTTTCGATAAAGCCAAGCTGACGGCCAAAGGATTAAAAGTCCGGGAAAGTGAAATCAGCGGGGCCTTTCAGAATATTACCAGCGAGTTTATCACGGACCTGAAGGCGATCATTAATAATGTTTCTCTATTTTATAAAAAGCAGATTCAGAAACCGTGTTGTGTCCGGGATGACGACGGCATTATGCTTAAAGAAAATATTCTTCCACTGGATACAGTCGGAATTTATATCCCGGCCGGAACAGCGCCTTTAATTTCCACAGTTTATATGACCGTTATTCCGGCGAAAGTAGCCGGTGTTAAGAATGTGGTCATTGCCACACCGCCTGATGCTGATGGAAATATTAATCCTTATATTCTGGCCGTGGCCAATCTTTTAAAGGTGAGCGATATTTATAAAGTAGGCGGAGCACAAGCCGTGGCCGCTTTAGCGCTGGGAACAAAACAGATTCCCAAGGTGGATAAAATCATCGGCCCCGGTAATATGTTTGTCACGGAAGCCAAGCGCCAGATGTTCGGTTACACAGATATTGATATGCTGGCAGGCCCATCCGAATTAGCTATTATCGCCAACCGGTACAGTAATCCCGATTACATTGTCGCGGATCTGGAAGCACAGATGGAGCACTTGGGAGGCCTGGGCGTTCTGGTAACAACCTCCAAGCAGATTATTAAACAGGTTCGCCATCGCGTGGCGAACGGATATATTATTCACGCCAAAAATATTGATGAAGCGGTGGCTATTGTGGATCGTATTGCTCCTGAACATTTGCAGATTTTAACTAATAATCCGCGGACGGTGGCGAATAAAGTAAAGAATGCCGGAGCGATTTTTCTCGGGCCATACAGCCCGACGGCACTGGGCGATTACGCCGCCGGACCAAGTCACGTTCTGCCGACTTTGGGAACAGCGCGGTTTTTCTCCGGCTTATGCTTGTCGGATTTTACAAAGAAGAGCCACATTATCTCGTATTCGAAAAAGGCCTTGGAGCGCATGCGCGGCCCAATCGAAAATGTGTCGACATTAGAAGGTTTGCCGAAACACTGCGAATCGATTCAGGTAAGATTTAAATAAATACTAGATGCTCGATGCTTGATTCTGGATGCTCGATCGAGTTTCTAGAATCCAGTATCCAGTAACCAAATTAAGGATGATATTGTTATGAGTGAACGCAAAGCAGTTATTGAAAGAAAAAGTAAAGAAACAGAAATCAAGGCATCATTAAACATTGATGGTAAGGGCGATTCCAAAATTAAAACCCAGATTGGGATTTTGGATCACATGCTGGAATTGTTTGCCTTTCACGGTTTTTTTGATTTAGAACTGGAAGTTCAAAAAGCCGATTTGGAAATTGATATTCACCATACCAATGAAGATATCGGGATTGTTTTAGGAAAAGTGTTCCGTAAAGCGTTGGATGAAATGCAGGGGATTAAACGGTTCGGTGCCGGTTTTTCACCGATGGAATCCACTTTAGGACGGACAGTTTTGGATATCAGCGGCCGTAGTTTCTTT
>JAGQKQ010000122.1 GCA_020430005.1 Candidatus Omnitrophota bacterium | reverse complement strand
CCCGGTTTGTTTGTAATAAGAATGTTCCGGTCCCACACCGGGATAATCCAGACCAGCCGCAATGGAATGCGCCACTTTCACCTGACCATCTTTAGTTTGTAATAAATCGCTCTTACTGCCATGCAATACACCGATCGTTCCTTTGGCCAATGGCGCCGAATGTTGATCCGATGACAACCCATGACCCGCCGCTTCAACCCCGATCAATTTGACATTTTTATCCGGATAAAACGCGTGAAAGATTCCCATCGCATTACTACCGCCGCCCACACAAGCCAGAACATAATCGGGCTGTGCTTTTTCCGTTTTCATAAATTGCTTTTTAGCCTCCTGGCCGATCACCGCCTGAAAATCCCGCACCATCACCGGATACGGATGCGGACCAGCCACGGAACCAATCACATAAAACGTGTCCTTTACATTCGTGACCCAATCGCGGATGGCTTCATTCATTGCGTCTTTCAAAGTTTTGGAACCGCTGGTGACCGGATGAACTTTGGCCCCAAGCAACTTCATCCGAAAAACATTTAAAGCCTGACGTTCAACATCCTCCGCGCCCATGTACACTTCACATTGAAATCCCATTAATGCCGCTGCCGTCGCCGTGGCCACACCGTGTTGACCTGCTCCGGTTTCAGCAATAATCCGGCGCTTCTTCATTTTCTTCGCTAAAAGCACCTGTCCTAATGTGTTGTTGATTTTGTGCGCGCCGGTATGCAGAAGATCTTCCCGTTTTAAATACACATTGAGATTCTTCAAATGCGCGCTCAAACGCTTGGCATGATACAGCCTTGTCGGCCGTCCCGCGTATTCTTCTAAAAGATAACGGAACTCCTTTTTAAAGGCGGCGTCCCCACGGGATTTCTTGAATTCAGCCTCCAGATCCTCGAGCAGAGCCATCAATGTTTCCGGCACATATTTCCCGCCGAATTCACCAAAATGTCCAGTTTTATCCGGTAATGTCATATTTGATTTCCTTTGTATTCCTGAAAGAACATCTATTGAAGCATAAATACGGGGCGAAGTCAATGCACGTCATATCTTAAACATCACGACGATTTTGTGGCCTTTTCGATCATGCATTGAAGAATTTCCAGCTCGTCTTTATCAAAAAACATCAACCGGCATAATAGACAAAAATCAACTTCAATTCGATAAACATACGTGTAAAACCGTTTGATCATATGCCCGCTATGGCATTGAGGACACTGCAATAACGCACCAGGATGCGTGTTTAAATTAAGCTGCTGTGTTGCTTTCTTGGACAATCCCTGCGTCCCTGGAATACTATAACCCGGTTTAGAACTTCCTCCCGCCTTATCATAATCAGAACCTTTCGGTGAATTAGAGGAAGGTCCCTGTCCTTCTTCCAGAAACTTCTCAGCTAAACGCTCTATGCGTGGAGAAAAGCCATATTCCCGCCGGATAATAATTTTTTTAACATCATCTTCTTTAACAAGAATCCCCTGACAGAACCCGCACCGCTGAACAGAAACTCCTTCATAAATTTCCGACTTTAAAACACCGCCGCACTTTGGACAGCCTCCGGATTTTGCATTAGCAACAGCCCCTCCCGTAATCAATGGCGCCAAACGTACATCCTCCATCGCCATCTGAATATTCTCTTCCGATAAATTATGAATCCATGTTTGCGGCTGAATCCAGTCCAGATTAACCACGTCCTCCCAACTAAACGGCCCTTGCCACTGTCCATCTTTATTAGCCATCCACCGTCCGGCCGGCGCAGGACGGTCAGACACTGTCGCTTTGGGAATCTGGTCACGCCGTTCCACATTGCGCATCATCGTTTCCATACTTTCATGCGCCATATCCAATAAAATTTTAACCCGGTTAATAAACGGCGGATGCGTGGCAAACCAGTCCGCCCAAAATCCATACCGCTCTTCCATATAGGAATATTTCGGACTGATAATAAAAACCGCGTCCAGATTTTCCGCCGTTAATCCCGAACCGCGCCAATGATACGCAATCGCATATAAAGCCTCGGCCAATGCCAACGGATTACGGGTTAAACGCACGGCCACCGCATCGGCCCGATATTCCCGCTGACGGGACACAAACATATTGGCCAGTGTTGCTAGCGTTTTTGTTAACCATAATAAAACAAAAATAAAAAGAAGCAGCGCTCCGCCGCCACCGGAAACCGAAAGGCGATCATCATCATCGACAAGAGAACTGTTGGTGCTTCCTTGTAAGGCCGTTGTAATACCGAAAAGAACACCGCTGTATAATTCAAAAAGGGCTGTTGTAATCGTGGTATCCACACAATCACCGGACACAATATGCGCCGCTTCATGCCCCACCACCGCCTCCAATTGGCTGCGGCTTAAACGGGAAACAACACCCTCCGTAACACCGATCACACACCGTCCATTAAAATCAGCCAAAGCAAAGGCATTCATCGCCATCGTTGGAATCACAAAGGGCTCAATAATGCGCCCACCGCCGGTGGCAACTGTTACCTCTTCCACCACATTGCGAAAAACTTGATGATACGTATCATTTTCATCAGCCGGCTCGGCTTTCAAAACGTACAAGAGTTTATCAATAATATTATGAGTGCTGATCAACCAGTGAAGGAGCCCGGTTAAAGCCGCCGCGCTTAAAATCCACAATGTCTCGATAAAAGTCGGCCAACGGAACAATGCCTGAGGATTGGACAAAGAAAACGAAGAGGAAAATAACCTGTAATTAATAACGGCTACAGATGTGATCCAAAACACCAGAAAGTAAAGCACCACCAGGAAACAAAAAATAAGCGCAATGACTTTGCTTTTATCTTTCTCAATTTTGGTAAAAGAATAAGGCATTTTTTAAATAACAGTAACAAATAACAGAAACAAACAATACCAGTGACAATGACAAACCCACAAGCATTGTTGCTGTTTTTGTTATTGTTTGTTTTTGTAATCTGTTATTGTTTGCTTTTGTGACCTGCTATTGTTTCTTTATTCTAAAATTTGACCTCAGGAGCGTTGCGTTCGGATTCATCATCAATCTTAAAGAAAGCTTCTTTTTTGAAATTAAATGTCCCTGCGATGACATTGTCCGGGAAAGACTGAACCTGCGTATTCAACCGGCTCACCTCGTCATTGTAATACTGACGGGCAAAGGAAATTTTGTTCTCTGTCGATGTTAATTCCTCATGCAGCTGTTGCATTTGGCGGTCCGCCTTAAGATCCGGATAATTTTCCGTAACGGCAAATAAACTGCGCAATGTACTGCTTAAGAAATTTTCCGCCTGTTGTTTATCTTCGATACCCGACGCGTCGACAGCCTGCTGACGGGCCTTGATAACATTTTCTAACGTTTCACCTTCATGCTTCATGTAGCCCTTGGCTGTCTCTACCAAATTTGGAATCAAATCATGACGCCGTTTTAATTGAACGTCAATTTGAGACCATCCGTTTTTAACATTTTCCCGCTGCTGGACAAGACCGTTATAAACCGAAATAGCCCAGAACAAAATCCCCACGGCTAATACCGCGACAATAAGAAAACCAATCATCTCTTTTCCTCCTTATGGTTAAACCGATTAAACAAACAACAATACAATCCCGAATAGCATCGCCAATACCGCCGATACCATTTTCCATTGATACGTATAACAATGCGACACCTTACCGTCACACTTCAAATCCCGGATTTCAATATAAGGAATTGGTGCCCGCCGGTACCAGCCGATAATCTCCACTTCCCTGTCCTGATACTCGCCCGCGCGCAATAACCCGAACAAAAAATTAAACAATCCCAAAGGCTGCTGGTAATCAAGAAAAATAATTCCTGTATCATCTTGCAGCACGAAATCTTCGGAATAAATCAGTCCGGGAACACCTCGTCCGATAATTTTTCCTTTAATGCGGCACGGCACAGGCTTGACAGCCGACACTTTAATTTTCTTTAACAACGCCCGCACATTCATGGGAATGTAATTATTCAATGGATATGAATAAAATACTTTAAACAATGAACTCAACCCGGCAAGAAAAACAAAAAAGGCCAAGGTCGCAAATGGAAATTCCGGCCGGATATAAGAAGATGTTGTTTTGGTCATCGACGACAACTCTGTCAGCGCATAGATCACTCCCGCGATAAAAATCACCCGCGGCATCAAATGAACACAGACATCAATCAGAAAATCATCCCAATAGGATTCGGGTTTGCGGTCGTTAAACTCAATATACGGTTTCTTCCCTAAATAGACAGAAAGATTCGAAAGTTTTTGAATCCGCTTGGCAATCAACGGATGCGTTGAGTGCAATTCAAAATAAGCGGCCCAGGGATTCCATAAATCCCATTTTGCCGCGTCACATAAAACATCTTTATCAATCTCTCCGCCCATACGTTCCGCGCTGGTTTGCGAACTTAACGCAAGTGCACTAGCATGTTTCGCATTAAAAATTCCTAACGGTTCCAGGCCGCGGGTTCCGACTGAAGCCGTTGATTCTCCCTGTCCGGTTTTCACCGGTTTTCGTCCGGCCAAACCATAACCGATCTTCACCAGAGCGGAGGCCAGTTTTTCCGGTTTTTTGGTCACCTGACCGGCAAAACGATCCGCGTAGTACTCCCGGATTCTGGAAAACCACAGCACCACATATTCACTGATAATATAAAGAACAAACGCGCCCATCGCAATCACATAACGGGGCACCGCACTTTTATCTTCACGGTTATTCTGAGACCGGTAACGAAGCAATGTCCGGTAAATATAATAAAATGCCATGGGGACCAGCTGCGCGGCCGTCATTAAAACCATGTCCCAATGCACCATATGTCCGATCTCATGCGCAACGACCGTTTCCAGCTCTTCCTCATCCAGCAAATCAATCAATCCGTGCGAAATAACAATCCGTCCATTATTCGGATGATGTCCGTAGGTAAAGGCTTGCGGCGCACCGTCCATAATAAGGCCTATCCTCGGCATTTTAATCTTTTGCGTCTGACACATTTTATGAATAAAGAGCTGCAGATGTTCCGGAAGAGATTGCGTGCGGATCCATTGAACGCGGTACAGCCATTTCAAACTTAAGTCCATAATAAACGGGCCGAAGATAAATTGAAAAAGCACGACACCAAATGCGATTAAAAACGCTGTGCCCGCACCAAGCCCGAGAAACTGTCCGGCAAAAATCAAAGCCATCGATAATACGGCATACAACCCAATCAATACCGATGAGGAACTGACCGCCAGACTCGGTAACTGAGATAATTCAGGATTGAGGGAAAAGGCGATATCTTTGTCCTGACCGGCCTCGATACCGTCTTGCAGATTCAGATCAATCTGCACATTAATTTTATCGGCCGGAAGATGGTCCCTCTGCGCTTTTTCCAGCCAGATACCATGACTTTTAATGCAATAGTGGGCAAAAACTTTTTCGTTAAACAACGACAACTCAACCATGCCTGTATCGGCAACCGGAGATCGTAAAGGCGATAAAACTTTTCGTTCGAGAGCATCTTTAAATTGTCCGGTAACATAGTGAACATCGTTGGCAAAATGAAAAAATTCATCCCGGTCAAACCATATCCCGGCACATTGAGGGCAAATGTCAATTTCCACCCCCTGCAAGGTCATAACCGGTTTCAGGTCAATTTGGCATGATGGACAAACTTTTTTCACATTATTCTCCCTCTTGGTAGGAACTCATCACCATGGCCGTCTTCCCAAAACCGATAGCCCCATCAATCCGCAACGGAATCCTTTGCTTACTCTGATCAAACCATAGCTTGTATTCACTGGGGTCACTTTCAAGATAATAGGCCGCCTTTTTTTCTCCTCCCGCCTT
>JAGQKQ010000121.1 GCA_020430005.1 Candidatus Omnitrophota bacterium | reverse complement strand
AAAAGCGCTGGCGCTCAAGGTATTATTGAATATCCATTAAACAAAATTATTTATTAAAGGAAAGACAAAGGTAAGAATTTATGCCGTGCGGTAAAAAGCGAAAAGCTCGTAAAATTCGAACTCATAAAAGAAAGAAGCTTAGAAAAGCGTTGCGTCATTTAAAGAAGCGTAAGACCCGATAGTCCCACACAAAGGAGGTGGTCTAATGCAGCTTGGAATTGGAAAAACCATTTCGGTGATCGTTCTTAATCTTGTGCTGGTAACAGGTATTTTCTTTACCACCACAGCGGAAGCGTTTACGTATGAAAACAGGGTTTCCACAGCGAAAAGCATGGCGCATTATACCATCGGTTATATTTATGACCTTTTGGGAGAGTCTGAGCGGGCCGTCTTTGAATATGAGATGGCGCTTCATTACGATGAATCCAGTTATCTCATTCACCTTCGTTTGGGAACAGATTACGCACGGTTAAACATGCTGAATGAGTCGATTGCCGAATTAAAGACAGTTCAGCAATATAACGCGGACGACCTTCAGTCACATTATCTTCTGGCGTTAATATATTCTACCCTTCGTCAGTATGATGAAGCGGCCGCGGAATATGAATATATCCTTCAGACCTTCTCTGAATCAGAGCCCGAAAATATTGAAATATATGGTTATTTAGGGCAGCTTTATTATTCCCAACGAAAATTTGATAAGGCGATTGGCCAGTTCGAAAAGATTCTCGAGTTGGATCCTGAAAACGCAGACGTGATGTATCTGCTTGGTTCTTTGTATTTGGAAGTTAAGAATGAATCGGCCGCGATCAAGTTATTAAAGCAATCCATCGTTATCGATCCCGAACACGATGGTAGTTTGAATACACTGGGATACATTTATGCGGAAAGCGGAGAAAATTTAGATGAAGCTAAATCATTAATTGAGAAGGCTTTGGAAATTAATCCGGAAAATGGCGCATATATGGACAGTTTAGGATGGGTGTATTACCAAAAAGGTGATTACCGAAAAGCGATTGAAGTTTTTGAGCGCGCTCACCGTCTGATGAAAGATCCTGTTATTTACGAACACTTGGGAGATGCTTACAATAAGCTGGGCGATTATGAACAAGCGCTGAAGTACTGGGAACTTTCTTTACAATTACTTCCTCAACAAGAAAATGTTATCAAAAAACTGAATGATGTTAAGAGTATCCAGGCTAGTATGTAAACGGCCGGTTTGTATATGGAACGCATGTCTTCATGAAATCCTTACGACTATCTTCTCCCGCCAAACTCAATTTATACCTAAAAATTCTTAGTAAGCGACCCGACGGGTTCCATAATATCAAAACACTTTTCCAACGGATTAATCTTTGTGATGAGTTATCTTTTCAGCCGGATGATTCCGGCAAGATACGGATTTCATGTGACCACCCCAAAGTGCCAACCGGTTCCAAAAATTTGGTCTATAAAGTTGCCCGGCAGTTACAGGAACTGAAACCTGTTTCTCTGGGAGTGAAGATTGACATTCAAAAAAATATCCCGGTTGCGGCCGGCCTGGCGGGGGGTTCCAGCAATGCGGCCACGGCCTTGATCGGCTTGAATCGGGTATGGAAATTAGGGTTATCTCGTAGAGAATTGCTCAACATAGCCCGGAAAATCGGCAGCGATGTGGCCTTTTTTTTACATGATACAGCATGGGCTTTGGGGACCGAAAAAGGGGATAAAATCCGAAAATTAGACATCCCGAAAAAGCTGTATTTTGTACTGGTCACGCCGTGCGTAAGTCTGTACTCTTGGAAGGTTTACGGCGCTTTTAAAATGCAGTTGACAAAGCCAGGTGATGATGCTAATATCCTTATCCGTAATTTAAAGCAAGGCAATATATTAGAAGTAGGACAGCTGTTAAAGAACGACTTAGAAGCCGCGGCAATTCATCTTTGTCCAAGGCTCCGGCCCTTGAAAAAAAAGATACAGTCTTTAGGTATCACAGGGGTTATGGTTTCCGGTAGCGGGCCGAGCATTTTTGGTATTGCGGAATCTGAACAAAAGGCTCAAGAAGCCCGTCAACAATTGTTAAAACGCTACAAGCAGGTTTTTGTCGTTCGGACTCTTTGATAATTCGGTGTTTTTTTATTATACGTATCTTATATTGTATTAATTATTAATACAATGCACCGGAGGAAAGGAAGGAGCCATACCCATGGAAATAACCGAAATTCGTATTTTTCCAAAGGAGGGGCAAGACAAAAAGCTTAAGGCTTATACGACCGTTACGTTTGATAATGTTTTTGTTGTCCGAAATATTAAAGTTATTGAAGGCTCGACCGGCTTATTTATTGCCATGCCTTCTCGTAAAATTAAATTCGCCTGCGTAAAATGTACTTTCAAAAATGAGGCAGGTAGTAAGTTTTGCAGTCAGTGCGGAGAAGCTTTACCGCCGACGCGAAGTGAATTTGGCGGGGGAGATGCCAGAGCTGACGCTAAAGCGGAGCACCGGGATGTCGCTCATCCGATTTCGCAGGATTTTCGCGAATATTTACAGTCAAATATTTTAAAGGCTTATGAAAAGGAAGTGGCCGGGTAATAATGTTCCTGGAGCTTTGAGCTTGAAAAATCTTTGATGTCCCAAGATCAATTTAAAGTTTATTGCCCGGTGGTGTAATTGGTAACACAGCAGAATTTGGATCTGCTTTTCCAGGTTCGAGTCCTGGCTGGGCAGCTTTTTTATTTTTAAGAGCTGAATCGAAAAAGAAAATAAGGTATTTTCTAGAAGCTTTTAGAAAATGCCTTTCATTTATTTATACGATGAAAGATCTAAGAACAATTATATTAGCCGCGGGAAAAGGCACCCGCATGAAATCAGCGACACCGAAAGTGTTGCACAAAGTCAGAGGTGTGCCTGTTATTCAGTATGTCCTGAATATTGCCGGTTCAATCGGTTCCCAAAAAACTTATGTTGTTCTCGGGCACAAGAGTGAAGCTATACAGAACTATGTCGGTAAAGACTTTGAAATCGTTGAACAGAAAAAGCTTTTGGGAACGGCTGATGCCGTACGGTGCGTGGAAGGTCAATTAAAGTCTTATAAAGGTGACGTGGTTATTTTATGCGGGGATACGCCTTTACTTAGAAAATCCACGATCAAGGCGCTCATTCGCAAACATAAAAAGACAACAGCGGCTTGCACATTATTAACGGCGGTCTTACATGATCCGACCGGTTATGGACGGATTATCCGGGATGGCAGCGGTAATCTGGTTGCCATTCGGGAAGATGCGGATGCGGTTGGATTTGAGCGTAACATTGCCGAAATCAATGTGGGCGTTTACGTGTTCAAATGCCAGGCTTTATTGGGCGCTCTTAAAGCGGTCAAGGCTAATGAAAAGAAAAAGGAATTTTATTTAACCGACGTTATCGAGTTATTGGTTGAAGAAGGAAATAAGATCGATTCTATCGAGACAGATGATAAGACGGAAGGTTTGGGTGTTAATACACGTTTGGATTTGGCTGAGGCTGAACGGATTTTACGAAAACGTGTTCTGACGGATTTAATGTTATCCGGAGTGACAATTCTGGATCCGGAAACGACCTATATTGATGCCGAGGCCAAAATTGGCGCGGATACGACAATTTATCCTTTTACCGTGATCGAATCGGATGTGCGTATTGGAACCGGATGTTCTGTAGGACCGTTCGCGCGAATCCGTCCGGGTTGCCGTATCGGTAATGATGTAGAAATTGGAAATTATACGGAAGTGTCTCGCACGAAGATCGGAAACAAAACAATTATGAAACATTTTTCGTTTCTGGGCGATGCTTCTGTGGGGACGTCTGTTAATGTTGGTGCGGGTGCGGTTACGGCCAACTACGATGGAGAAAACAAAAACGCCACAAGAATTTCAGATGGCGCTTTTATTGGTTCCGATGCTATTTTAGTCGCTCCTGTTAAAGTGGGAAAGAAGGCCGTTGTTGGAGCGGGAAGTGTGGTTCCAAAAGGAAAAACAATACCAGAAAACAGTATCGCTGTCGGAGCTCCGGCAAAAATTATCTCAAAAGGGAAATAATTTATGAACGGATTAGCTGTTTTTTGCGGAAACGCCAATCCGCAGTTGGCAAAAGACATTTGTGAGCATCTGCATGTTCCTATGACGGATGTTCTGGTTTCAAAGTTTTCCGAAGGAGAAGTTCGGGTCCAAATTAATGAAAACATCCGGGGAAAAGATGTTTTTATCATCCAGGCCACATGTCCGCCGTCAAATGACAATTTGATGGAACTTTTGATTTTAATGGATGCGGCCCGCCGGGCATCAGCCGACCGTATTACGGCGGTTCTGCCTTATTATGGTTATGCGCGGCAAGACCGGAAAGATCAGCCGCGTGTTCCGATTACGGCCAAGCTTGTGGCTAATCTGATTGTGGCGGCCGGAGCCAACCGTGTGTTGACCATGGATCTTCACGCGAATCAGATTCAGGGATTTTTTGATATTCCGGTAGATCATTTGTACGCGATTAATACATTATGTGATTATTTCAGTGCTAAGAAGTTAAAGAATGCTGTGGTCGTTTCTCCCGATGTCGGTGGTATTAAGATGGCCCGGGCTTATGCGAAACGGTTAAACGCCGGTTTGGCAATTGTGGACAAAAGACGTTATAGTCCGGAATCGACCGAAGTGATGCATATTCTAGGAAATGTTAAGGGAAAAACGGCTATTCTCGTTGATGATATTGTGGCAACGGCCGGTTCATTAGTTGAGGCGACAGAAGCGCTTGTTTCGAAAGGTGTGAAGAATGTTTATGCGGCGGCCAGTCATGGTATTTTATCCGGAAAGGCTATTGAAAAAATTAAAAAATGTAAGGCATTAAAAGAACTTGTCATAACAGACAGTATACCGTTACCCAAATCTAAACAGTTGAGTAAAATTAAGGTTGTAACGATTGCGTCGTTGTTAGCTGATGCCATTCACAGAATTCATGACGAAGAATCGATCAGCTGTTTGTTTGACGAAACAACACGATAAGGAAGAGGTGGTTAGGAAAAATGGAAGAAATTAAATTAGATGTTCAAATTCGTAATGATCTTGGAAAGCAAAATGTGAAGAAGGTGCGTGGTGAAGATTCTGTGCCGGCGATTGTTTATGGCGGAAAAAATAAACCTACGCCAATCAAAGTCGATCGCAGAAGTTATGAAAAAATTATGCGACACCATCAAGGGCAGAGTGTGTTATTTCACATTAATGTCATGGAAAATGACAAAAAATTAAGAGACTACTCGGCTATTGTTAAAGAAGAGCAGCATCACCCTGTCACTAACAAGTTAGTTCATATCGATTTTAATCGTATTTCATTGAAGGAAGAAATTGAAGTGCAGGTCCCGATTAAAGTTAAAGGTGAGGCGATTGGTGTTAAGCGTGATGGTGGATCGTTAGATCATCATCTTTGGGAAATTGATGTTGTATGTCTTCCGACAAATATTCCAGAGAGGGTCGAAGTAGATGTTTCTGCGTTGGAAATCGGAGATTCTATTCATGTAAATCAGTTAGCACTTCCTGCAAATGTTAAAACAAAGCATGACGGGGAAGATATTGTCGTTTCTGTTGTTCCTCCGATGCGGGAAGAAGAAGCTGTTGAGACGGATGAAGGTGCTGAACCAGAAGTAACCAAAGAAAAGAAATCTTCGGAAGAAAAGGCTGATGCCGAGGCCGAAGGCGACGAAAAAACGGAAGACAAGAAAGAGTAAGGTTTTTGATATTTGGCTCAGGACACGGAAAAAAAGCTGATTGTTGGCTTGGGAAATCCCGGTAAAGATTACGAGTACACACGTCATAATTT
>JAGQKQ010000120.1 GCA_020430005.1 Candidatus Omnitrophota bacterium | reverse complement strand
TAAGAAAAATAAAACAGTTAACGCGATGCTAAAAAAGCTGGCCGATATTCTCGGCACATAACTGTTCTCATGTGTTATCATTCATGGACAAGTTTATCCTTACGAGTAAGTTTCAACCTGTTGTCGAACAGAATCAGGCTGTTGATAAACTTGTTCAGGGTATTCAGGCCAATCATCCTTCCCAAACACTCCTAGGTGTTACCGGCAGCGGGAAAACATTTACCCTGGCTAATGTCATTGAAAAGATCAATCGTCCCACGCTGGTGATTTCCCATAATAAAACTCTCGCCGCCCAGCTTTACAGCGAGTTTAAAGAATTCTTTCCGCAAAACGCCGTGGAATATTTTGTCAGTTATTACGATTACTACCAGCCGGAAGCTTACGTTCCCCAGACGGATGTTTATATAGAAAAAGATGCATCCATCAATGACCGTTTGGACCGTTTAAGATTATCGGCGACGACATCTTTGATGACGCGACGGGACGTGATTATCGTTGCGTCGGTTTCCTGTATTTATAATCTTGGGTCTCCGGAAGATTATCGGCAGTTTCTGGTTTATTTAGAACGGGGCCAGAATATTGACCGTGACGAGGCGTTAATGAAATTGATTGATATTCAGTATGAGCGCAGTGATTTTGAATTCAGCCGGGGAAAAATCCGGGTCCGCGGGGATACATTGGAGGTCTTTCCAGCGTATCGTCAGGACGCATTGCGTGTTCAGTTTTTCGGAGATGAAATTGAAAAGATTTCAATTATCAATCCTGTGTCGGGAAATGAAATCCAGGAGTTGGACAAAGTTGCGGTTTATCCGGCGAAACATTTTATTATCTCCCAGCCGCGTATTGAACAGGCCATGAAGGATATTGAGGCCGAAATGATCGCGCGTGTTAAAGAATTGAAACAAAAAGGAAAGAGTCTTGAAGCGCAGCGTCTGGAATCCCGCACAAAATATGACATGGAAATGATGAAAGAAATGGGATATTGTAACGGGATTGAGAACTATTCCCGTTCTTTATCGGGCCGTCCGGCGGGAAGCCGGCCGTTTTGTTTGATTGATTATTTTCCAGATGACTTTATCACGTTGATTGATGAGTCTCATGTTACGATTCCTCAATTAAACGGGATGTATGAAGGGGATCGGTCACGAAAAAATACGCTGGTTGAATATGGTTTCCGTCTGCCATCCTGTTTGGATAACCGTCCGTTAAAATTCGAAGAGTTTCAAAAAGTAATTAAACAGAGAATATATGTTTCAGCAACGCCCAGCCCGTTTGAACGTAAAGAATGCGGAAGCCGTGTGGTGGAACAAATTATCCGTCCGACAGGAATTGTTGATCCAAAGATTGAAATCCGTCCAACAAAAGGGCAGGTGGATGATGTTGTCCGGGAAATCAAACAACGTTCCAAAATTAATGAACGCGTGCTTATTACCACCTTAACAAAACGGATGTCGGAAGATCTTACAGAATATTTGGAAGAGCAAGGATTGAAAGTAAAATATTTGCATTCCGATATTGATACGATTGACCGGTCAAAAATCTTACGTGATTTACGTTTAAAGAAATTTGATTGTCTTGTCGGTGTTAACCTTTTAAGAGAAGGTCTGGATTTGCCGGAAGTTTCGCTGGTGGCCATTTTTGATGCCGATAAAGAAGGGTTTTTGCGCTCACAAACGTCGTTAATTCAAACGGCGGGGCGCGCGGCGCGGAATGTCAATGGGGTCGTTATTATGTACGCGGATGGCATGAGCATGGCGATGAAAGCGGCAATTTTTGAATGCGAACGCCGGCGGAAAATACAACTCGCGTTTAATAAAGAGCATAACATTACACCGAAAACCATTCAAAAGCGAATCCGGGATGGTATTGAAGATATGGCTCAGGAAGAAGCGGAGAGAATCGTCCTGGATGTTGTTGATCAAAATGAGGAAGAATTCGCGTTTAACAGTTACGTATCCAATTTAGAACAGCAAATGGAAGCAGCGGCCCGCAATTTGCAATTTGAGAAGGCAGCATTAATCCGTGATAAGATTAAAGAAATGAAAGCGCAGGGAACGTTGCCGGCAATTAAACCAAAAAAGCAAAATAAACGAAAGTAAATAATGTTATTAGCTATTGATATCGGAAATACAACAGTTTCGTTTGCTGTACTTAAAAAAAAGGCTGTTGTTCAAGAATACTGTCTTGAGCAGACATTAAAAAGTGCGGTGTATGACAAGAAACTGAAAAGTATTTTAAACGCGGTTGCGAAAAAGTATATGATTAAGGCCGTTGTTATCTGCAGTGTTGTTCCGGCCGCGCTTAAAAAAATTGAAAAGACGGTTTCCCGTCACTATAAAGGTCATGTTTATGTGATTGGACGCAATCTGAAAGTTCCAATTAAGAATAAATACAAAAAACCGTCGGCTGTGGGGCAAGATCGTTTGGTCGGTGCTTACGCAGCTAAAACACTTTATGGATGTCCGGCTTTGATTGTTGATTTTGGAACGGCCATTACATTTGATGTGGTATCTCAAAAAGGTCATTATGAAGGTGGTATTATTGTGCCGGGAATCCGGTTAAGTGCTGAGTCACTCTTTTCAAAAACAGCGCTTCTGCCGCGAGTGGACAAAATCCGCCGTCCGAAATCTTTAATCGGTAAAACTACACGTGACAGTATATTGAGCGGTATTTTTCATGGTTACGCGGCCATGAGTGATGGACTTATTCAAGCTATTTCTCAAGGTTTTCAAACTAAGCCGAAAGTGGTTGTAACGGGTGGTCATACGGAATTAATGAATTCCTATATGAAAAGAAAAGTGGACAAGGTTGATCCGCATTTGGTTTTTCATGGAATGAGCCTTCTTTACGAGAGTATTATAGATAGCACTCAAAAATAAAGAGTGCTATTATTCCTGTTGGACAAGCCCTCCGAACGGTATTGTAATTCGTTCATAACTCGTTATATAACAATGTTATAAGATGTGTGGCCAAAAAATATCTTGACAAAGAAAAAAAATTTACTAAAATTAGCACTCGAAATATAGTAGTGCTAATTAGAAAAATCACGCCAAAAACGTAATCAATTTAAATTTTAACAGTAACAATTTCACTCAAAACTAAGGAGGTTGAAAGTGAAAATACAACCATTAGGAGACAGAATTATTGTCAAGCCTCTTGAAGCAGAGGAAAAAACCAAAGGCGGTATTGTTCTTCCGGAAACAGCTAAAGAAAAACCACAAGAAGGAAAAGTTCTGGCTGTTGGTAAAGGCAAAGTGAAAGAAGACGGAACAGTACAACCGTTAGAACTAAAAGCGGGAGACCGTGTTCTTTATGGAAAATATAGCGGGACAGAAATTACAAGCCCTGAAGGTGAAGAAGTTTTAATTATGCGCGAAGAAGATGTGTTCGCGGTTGTTAAGTAAGAAATCATTACTAATTTATTCAAAGTAGATTTTAAGGAGGATTCACATGGCTAAGCAATTGAAGTTTGATGACGAAGCAAGACGCGCCATTTTACGTGGTGTGGAACAACTTGCCCGCGCCGTTAAGGTCACGATGGGACCAAAAGGGCGTAACGTTGTTTTGGATAAGAAATTCGGATCTCCAACAGTTACAAAAGACGGTGTGTCTGTTGCGAAAGAAATCGAATTGGAAGATCCTTATGAAAATATGGGCGCGCAAATGGTGAAAGAAGTCGCGGAAAAAACATCGGACAATGCCGGTGACGGAACAACAACCGCGACAGTTCTAGCCGAAGCGATTTACCGCGAAGGATTAAAGAACGTTACAGCCGGAGCTAATCCGATGGCCCTTAAAAGAGGTATTGAAGCGGCTGTGGAGAAAGTGGTCGCTAAAATCGGTGCGCTTTCCAAGAAGATTGATCTAAAAAATATTACAGAAGTTGAACAAGTTGCGACAATCGCGGCAAACAGCGATAACGTTATCGGAAAAACAATCGCTGAAGCGTTTGAAGCGGTTGGAAAAGACGGTGTTATCACGGTTGAAGAATCCAAAACGATTAATACAGAATTAAAAATCGTTGAAGGGATGCAATTCGACCAAGGATATCTTTCCCCATATTTCTCGACGGATATGGAAAAAATGGAATGTGAATTAGAACAACCATACATTCTATGTTTCGAGAAAAAGATTAGCAATATTAAAGAAATCCTTCCATTATTGGAAAAGGTCGCCAAGTCCGGCGCGCCATTGTTAATCATCTGTGAAGAAGTTGAAGGCGAAGCGTTAGCCACATTAGTTGTTAACAACCTTCGTAAAACATTATCTTGTGCAGCTGTCAAAGCTCCGGGATACGGAGACCGTCGTAAAGCGATGTTGGAAGATATCGCTGTTTTGACAGGCGGACGCGCCATTACAGAAGATCTTGGTTTAAAATTAGAAAATCTTGAGCTAAGCGATTTGGGACGCGCGAAAAAAATTAAGATCGACAAAGAAAATACAACGATCGTTGAAGGCGCGGGAAAAACAACGGATATCAAAGGCCGTATCGCCCAAATCCGTAACCAAATTGAAACGACAGAGTCTTCTTATGATAAAGAAAAACTTCAAGAGCGTTTGGCGAAATTATCCGGTGGGGTAGCCATTATCAATGTTGGTGCCGCTACGGAAACAGAAATGAAAGAAAAGAAAGCCCGCGTGGAAGACGCTTTACACGCAACACGAGCCGCTGTTGAAGAAGGTATTGTTCCGGGAGGAGGAGTCGCTCTTCTTCGAACAATCGGTGAACTTGATAGTTTAAAACTAAAAGGCGATGAAAAAACAGGAGCCGACATTGTTCGCCGCTCTTTAGAAGCGCCTGTCCGTCAATTGGCGCAGAACGCCGGTTTGGAAGGTTCTGTCATCGTTGAGCGTCTAAAAGGTGAAAAAGCAAATGTCGGATATGATATCAACAAAGATGATTATGTTGATATGTTAAAATCTGGGGTTATTGATCCGGCTAAAGTAACGCGTACAGCGTTACAAAATGCTTCCAGTATCGCGTCTCTATTATTGACAACTGAGGCGTTGGTCACTGATATTCCTGAAAAAGAGCCGGCTGGTATGCCAGGTGGAATGCCGGGCGGAATGCCAGGAATGGGTGGTATGGGCGGAATGATGTAAAGATCCGTACCTTAACATAAATGGCATCCTTTCATAATTTGGGGAATGCCTTTAAAAGCCCTCTATTAGCCTGATTTCAGGCCGATAGAGGGCTTTTTTTTGCTTGAGAAAAGGCTTTCTTTAACCCCTGGCGTATATGGGTTTTTGGCATGGAAGTATGCTATACTTCCACCATTAGAGGGAATTAACCGTAAGTTGGGGGAGCCCGGAAATGATCATGAAGCACAAAAATTACGGCATGCAGGACATTGATTCAAAAAAGTCCTCAAAATCAGGCCTGGCTGGCTTTCTAGAGACCTGTATCCGCCGTTTTCGCTCGGTTGTCCATTATTTAGTCATTCTTGCCCTGTATGCCTTAGGATCGGTATTGATGGGCATCTCTATTATTCCCGGAATCTATCTTTTCAAGTTCACCCATGCCATGACGGCAAACAGCCCTGAATTTATCTATTATGCGTTCATAGGAATTTCTCTAGCGGCCGGATACTTTCTCTATGGGATCACCTTGATGCTTGTTGTGCTTCCATTTGCCAACTTCGTATTTCGGTTAAAACTCAAACCCTGGCGGGGAATTTATTATTCTCTGGAAGCCTTGCCGTGGTATGTTCATAATAGTTTAACGTATATCGCCCGATATACCTTTTTATTTCTGGCCACGCCGACGCCCCTTAATATCCAGTTCTACAGAATGATGGGGATGAAGATTGGGCGAGGGGTTCAGATTAACACTACAAATATCTCTGATCCA
>JAGQKQ010000011.1 GCA_020430005.1 Candidatus Omnitrophota bacterium | reverse complement strand
AAAATAGTTACCGCTCCGGGTCCCAGAGCATCCTTTAATCCATAAAAAAATATTTCCGCGTACGAAATATCCACCATTATTCTAGGAGTAAGGTACAAGATGCAAGTTATAGAAATTATTTCTTATAACTTACATCCTATCTTTTTAATCTTATCTAGACTTTCAACTGCTTAATAAAAAGAACGTCCTTTGTTTCCTGCAGTTTTTTAAGCGTTTCATCACTTAAAGGCGTGTCCACAGTAACCACACTCACCGCAACACCGTCCTGTGCTTCGCGACTTAAGGATATCCCGGCAATATTAATCTTAGCCTGAGCAAGAATAGTTCCCAAAGCTCCAACCAAACCGGGTTTATCATTATTGTTGATATATAGCATATATCCATCCGGCTCAATTTCCACATACACATCATTAATTTTCACAACTCGCGGACGGTTGTTCGCTGAAAGCGTTCCGACAATTGTCAGCTTTTCTTTATCTGTTTGAATCTCGGCCTGAACAGCATTACCGAATTCGCCCTGTTTATTTGATTTAATTTCCTGAATATCAATGCCGCGTTCCCGGGCAATCTCCATGGCATTAATAAAATTAACGGAATCTCCCAGAATCGGCCGCAAAATTCCGTTCACAAGAGATAATGTGACCGGCGCAACTTTATAATTATTCACTTCTCCACTATAAGTGATTTTTAATTGACTGATGCGTCCGCCAAGCAATTGTCCGGCGAATTTTCCTAAACGTGTTGCCAGATTATTATAAGGCTCAAGGGCTTTGTACGTCTCCGCGTCAACTGACGGAAAGTTGGCCGCATTGCTGATACCACGTCCCAATAAAGCGTCCCGAACACATTCCGCCACTTCGATCGCCACATTAATCTGTGCTTCCGATGTCGATGCCCCCAAATGCGGCGTCACCACACAATTGTCCAGTTTCAATAAAGGAGAATCCGGTGATAACGGCTCCGCTTCAAAAACATCCAACGCACATCCGGCGATCTCTTTGCTTTCCAAAGCTTTTGCCAGGTCAGCTTCATTAATAATGCCCCCACGCGCGCAGTTGATTAACCGGGCCGTCTTTTTCATCATCTTCAATTGTTTTTCGGAAATCAGATTTTTCGTCTCATTGCTTTTCGGAATATGCAGAGTGATGTAGTCCGATTCTTTAATTAGCGTTTCCAGTTCTACAACCTCAACACCTTTTTTCTCCGCTACCTCTACCGATAAAAACGGATCAAACGCGATAATTTTCATTCCAAACGATTTGGCAAACTTTGCCACAGTCGCCCCGATTCGTCCCAGACCGACAATCCCCAATGTTTTGCCATGAAGCTCAACACCACTGAACTTGCCCCGGTCCCATTTTCCTTCTTTCATGGATTTATAGGCCTGCGGAATATTACGGGACAGCGCCAAAATCATACTCATTGTATGCTCGGCTGTCGATGTGGTATTTCCACCCGGCGTGTTCATCGCGACCACACCTTTTTTCGTCGCCGCTTTCAAATCCACATTATCAAGTCCGACACCGGCACGCCCGATGACTTTCAACTGATCGGCCGCTTCTAAAATATCGGCGGTCACAGTGGTTCCACTACGGATAATTAACGCGTCATAATCTTTGATGACACCTTTTAATTCTTCCGCTGATATGCCATATTTGCAATCAACCTGAAACTCTTTAACTTCTTTAAGAATATTAACGCCTTCTTCGGCGAGTTTATCACTAATTAGTATCTTCATTGTTGAACTCCATCTTATGTGGTCTGTGATCTGTGTTCTGTGATCCGCCGAAAACAGACCACTGACCACGGATCACGTATTTTAGGTATTAAATACTTCCTGCGCGGCTTTCAGACCGGCACCCAATTCAAATTTATGACCAAGCTCTTTGAGAACTTTTTCCAAGCACGAGATTCCCGTCAGAATGTCATACTCATCAACAACACCCATATGCGCAATACGAATAATCTTTCCTTTTAAATACCCCTGACCACCGGCGATAGAAACACCGTATGTGTCTCGCATAATCTTAACAAGTTTTCCGCCATCAATATTTTCCGGCAGATTAATCGACGTCAACGCATTGGAAATACACGATTCTTTCGCTAAAAGCGTTAAGCCCAATGCCTTGGCCGCAGCCTGCGTTCCCTTTGCCAGACGGGCATAATTTTTAAAGTTTTCTTCAAGGCCACGTTCTTTAAACCATTTTAAACTTTCACATAACGCGATAACAATTCCGATCGCCGGTGTAAAAGCCGTATCCACTTTTTCCCACGCTTTTTTGGCCTTGCGAAAATCGAAATAATAGCGAGGACTTGTTGTTTGTTCGGCGCGTTTATACGCCCGGTCATTAACCGCCACAAATGCCAGTCCCGGTGGCAGCATAAACCCTTTATGCGACGCTGAAGCCACAACATCAACGCCCCATTCATCCATTTTAAGATCCACAACACCCAGCCCGCTGATCGCGTCGACCACAAGAAGAGCGTCCGTTTTTTTAACAACGTCCGCCAGGGCTTTGATATCCGTCACAACGCCTGTTGATGTTTCATTTAATGTCGCAAAAACAACTTTAATATTTTTATTCTCATCCAGAAGTTTTTTAATAACCTGTGGATCAACGGCCGAACCCCACTCAACTTCCACAACTTCCGGTTTGGCGCCATAGGCTTTACATAATTCTGTCCAGCGCTCGCCAAATTTTCCACCTTCAATGGTGATCGCTTGATCACCGGCGGATAATAAATTCGCAACACACGCTTCCATCGCTCCTGTTCCTGAAGCCGGAATTAAATAAATATCGTTTTTTGTCTGGAAAACATATTGTAACCCTTCTACAGCCTCTTTCAGATTTTCCTGGAACTGTGGTGTACGATGATGAATAATCGGTCGCCCCAACGCCGCGCATAACTGTGGAGGTATTTGAGTCGGTCCCGGAGTGAGCAATAAATTTCTTTTCATTTCAAACTTTCAACCTTTCTAAGATAAATACTTTTTTATGGTAAAAATGACATGTGATCTGTTTTCCGTGAATATATTATAGAAAACAGATCACAGACTAATCGTGTTTTAATTCTGTTGAGATTAAGTGTCGGAAACTACTGATTAACTTTTAACAGGACTGGTAATAACCTCATCAATCAATCCGTAATTTTTCGCTTCCTCGGCCGACATAAATTTGTCTCTGTCGGAATCCTGGGCCACCTGATCAAACGTATTTCCCGAGTGATTCGCCAAAATTTGTGTCAGTTCTTTTTTCATGCGCAAAATTTCCGCCGCCTGAATAGAAATGTCACTGGCCGTTCCCTGGGCACCTCCCCAAGGTTGATGAATCATAATCCTAGAATAAGGCAGCGCGAAACGCTTGCCTTTAGCGCCGGCCGCCAGTAAAACCGCCCCCATACTGGCACATTGACCGAGACAAAATGTGCAGACATCCGGTTTAATAAACTGCATTGTATCATAAATCGCTAAACCGGCTGTCACGGACCCTCCCGGCGAATTAATGTAAAGATTAATATCCCGTTTCGGGTCTTCACTCTGCAAAAACAATAACTGCGCAATAATCAAATTCGCCACATGATCGTCAACACCCGTACCAAGAAAAATAATTCTGTCCTTTAGCAGTCGTGAATAAATGTCATAAGCCCGTTCGCCCTGACCGGTTTTTTCAACAACCATTGGTACTAATTGACCTTTTGGATCCATTATTTTGCCTCCTCCCAATTGGCTTCTTTTAGAAGAAATTCCATCACTTTAGCGGGGAGATTTTCCCCTTCCTTAACTTCGATTTTTTCTTCCTTCGCAATCTGATCCAACACAAGATAGGCCTTAACATCCCGTTCAACCGGTTCTTTTAATTCTTTTAGCATCGTTTCTTGATTTTTTTCGATTTCCTCTTTCGGCACGCCTTGCTGCTGCATACGGTGACTTTCATCATGAACACGACGCTCCAACTGCCGTTTCACCAATGATTGAGGAACATCAAATTTTGTTTTTTTCAAAAGCTGTTCAATAACCTGGTTCTCGACATCAAATTTGTTTTGACGATCTTTGTCGATTTCCAACTGACGGGCCAAAGACTGTTTAAATTCTTCCAGACTGGGGTAGCCAAGCCCTTTCGCAAAAGCGTCATCAATAGCCACCTCTTTATCCTTGCCCTGTCCTTGTTTAAAGTATTCCAACGTTTTATTAATCTCTTCGTCAGTAACTTTACTGCTCTTACGCTTAATTTTCAGCCCTTTATAATCTTTAACCTTGATTTCCGGTTTCAGGTCCAACACGGCCTGAAACGTAATAATTCCGTCCTGAAATTTAACATCATTGATTTCCGGCGCATCAATCGGATCAAGCTGTTCTTTTTCAATTCCTTCCTGATAAACTTCCGGAATTAATTTTCGCATCAATTCTTCACGAGCTGTTTTTCCGTGCTGAGCTTCTAAAACATGTCTCGGCGCTTTCCCCGGACGAAAACCTTTCACCTTTGCCACTTTACCGATTTCTTTATAGACTTCATCCAATGTTTTGGAAACTCTGTCTTTTGGGATCTCGAACGACAATTCTCTTTTAACCGAATCAACTTTTTTAACGGCAACTTTCATTCTGACTTACAACCTCCTTAAACTATTATTAAAAGATACGCGATAAGAAGAGGATCAAAACGATCTCCTTCTTATCTCCTACCCCCCACGTTTACATTCTGAATTTTTCCCCTAGATAAATCTTGCGCGCTTCGGGATTATTGATGAGATCATCCGCTGTTCCGGAAATCAGGATCCGCCCTTCCGCGATCAAATAGGCCCGATCTGTAATAGATAATGTCTCACGGACATTGTGATCTGTCAAAAGAATTCCTAATCCCCGGTTTTTCAGGTCTTTAATGATTTCCTGCGCCTCGGCGACAACAATCGGATCAATACCGGAAAAAGGCTCATCCAACAGCAAGAACGACGGATTGGTGACCAATGCCCGCGTAATTTCCAATCGCCGGCGCTCTCCTCCGGATAAGGTATAAGCCTTTGATTTGGCCAAATGCGCGATATTCAATTCTTCCAGCAACGATTCCAGTCTTTTTTTACGTTCACGCGGACTGATATTCAATGTTTCCAGAACCGCCATAATATTTTCTTCCACCGTTAATTTACGAAAGATGGATGCTTCCTGGGCCAAATATCCCATACCCAGACGGCAACGTTCGTGAATCGGCTTCTTGGTGATATCTTCATTATCGAAAAAGATTTCCCCTTCATCCGGCTGAATGATTCCTACCGCCATATAAAAGGTCGTTGTTTTTCCGGCACCGTTAGGTCCCAAAAGCCCGACGATTTCAGAACGGCCGACAGAAATACACGGACGGTCCACAACCCGACGCCCTCCATACTCTTTAACTAAATTCTTAGTTTCCAGTAGATGTAATGGCACCTTCACCCTCCGTAACCATAATCAATTTCGGACTACCGGAAAGCACAAGCCGCTGTTCAATGGCATTATAAATGGCTTTCTCGGCATATGTTTGATTTTCACCCTGGGTTAATTCCACATTACCGATACAAATCAATTCTTTGACCGTTTGCATTTCCTGATCAAAATAAACTTCCATCCGATCCGCTTTTAATATACGCCCTTCCTGAACAGCCACCACATTATCAACAAATACAGCAACCCCTTTACCCTGATCAATCGTCATCGGACCGTCGCTGGTAATGGTAACCTTTTCCGCATCGCTACCATGCACCTTGGGATCAACCGTTACGCGCACGTCTTTCTTAATTTCCGCATTATTTAACCCGGGACGGGCCTGCATACCGCTGCCGGTCACAGCCAAACCGTCATCAGTAATAAAAACTTCGTCTTCCGTTAAAACCAAATCTTCATCGCGGCTCCAATCCAATGATTCTGTAAGAAGCTGCGTTCCCTTTTCACTAGTAATAATGACATCTTTTTCCAGGCGCATATTACCACTGGCCTGATTAATGTAGCCTGTCTCTGCCGTAACATTAACCTGACGTTGTCCGGCTTCGTCATAAGAATTCGCGTTAACATTATTCAGTTTAATCTGTCCGCCGCCTTGCACATCCGCGGAATCGCCCTTCACATCCCAGGCCTTACCACCATCATCATTAAACCCTTGTAAATCAAATCCCTGAAATTGTTGATCCTGACCACCTGCACCAAAGTCTTGCGCGTAAAGAGATGTTGTCAGTGTTAAACAAAATATGGAAACAACCAGAATTTGTTTTCTCATGAGGAAAATTCCTTTACGATATTTTTCCAATGCCCTTGGGCTTTGAGAATAATTTCAACGACTTCCCGGACGGCACCATGGCCTCCTGGATGTTTAGTTATGTAATCCGCAAGTTTCTTTGCCTCCGGCGCGGCATTAGGAACGGTAACCGCAAGACCGGCTGCTTTTAAAACGCCCAAATCCGGGAGATCATCTCCCATAAAACAGATCTCGTCGTCTGTGAGTTGAAATTCTTTTTTGAGTTCGTTATACGCTGCCGTTTTGGGATGAGCCGCCTGATAGACGCGATCGATTTTCAGATCCTTGGCACGAACCTCTACAGCCTTCGCCGCCCGGGCTGAGATAAGCGCAACCTTATGACCGGTTTTACGAAAGAGGACAATCGCAAAACCGTCTTGAACATTGAACTTTTTAAGTTCAACACCCTGATCATCAATGTTAATAGACCCATCGGTCATAATACCATCAACATCCAGAATTAACAGCTTAATTTTCTTTGCTTTTGCGGTGATTGCTTTTGTCACACCAACCCCACTTTCAATAAGTCCTGAATATCCAAAATACCGACGAGTTCAGATTTCTGTCCAAGAACGGGAAGTTCATCAATATTGCGCTCTTCCAGAATGGTCATCGCATCAATCGCCAGCATATCTTTCGACACACTGGTCGGTTTTTTCGTCATCACATCTTTTACCGGCTTGGTAAGAATATCCGATCCTTTTTCCATATGCCGGCGAAGATCGCCGTCCGTAAAGATTCCGGCCAGTTTTCCTTTGGCATCCACAACACACGCCGAACCGCAACGGGCTTTGGTAATCGCCAGAAGAACATTCTTCACTTTCGCTGTTTCTCTAACCTTCGCAAAGTGTGTTCCTTTGCGCATAATATCTTCCACTTTTAACAACAATTTTTTTCCTAAAGCTCCCCCGGGATGATAAAACGCAAAGTTTTCTCTTTTAAAATTCTTACGAACAATTAAGCTGGCGGCCAAGGCGTCACCCATAACCAGAGTAGCCGTTGTTGAGGCCATCGGGGCCAGCCCCAAGGGACATCCTTCTTCTTTAACCGCCACATTAAGAAAAACATCACTTTCTTTGACCAGACTGGATTTCGGATTTCCCGTCATGGCAATAATCTTAGCCTTAATCCGTTTGACCAACGGCAGCAAACGTTTCGTTTCTTCCGTTTCCCCACTATAGGAGATCAAGATTAAAATATCATCCTTGGTTAACTGTCCCAAATCCCCATGAACCGCTTCGGCACTATGCATAAAAATACTGGGCGTTCCTGTTGAAGATAATGTCGCGGCAATTTTTCGACCGATAATACCGGTCTTTCCCATACCGGAGACCACCACGCGCCCCTTGCACTTAACAATTAAATCAACGGCCTTCGTAAACTGCCGATCCAGATTTTTCGACAGATTCTTTAAAGCCGTCGTTTCAATTTTGATAACTTCTTTTGCTTTTTTTAGAGACATAATTTTGTTTTATAATTTATGTGCTCTGTGTTCAGTGATCTGTACAGACCACGGATCACAGACAACAGATCACTTAACGCATTGCTTTCTTAATCGCTTTTAATTCCTTTAATACTTTCTCCATCTTTCCCAGCGGAAGCATATTCGGCCCGTCGCTTAATGCTTTTTTAGGATCAGGATGGGTTTCCATAAAAATAGCGTTACATCCGGCCGCAACCGCACACCGCGCGAGCAAAGGAATGTATTCACTTTTTCCACCGGTCGCTTCTCCCAAACCGCCGGGCTGCTGAACACTATGCGACACGTCCATCACCACCGGATAACCCAAATCCTGCATAATCGGTACCGAACGGAAATCCGTCACTAAGGTGTTATACCCAAAACTCGTTCCCCGTTCCGTAACCAAAATTCTTTTGTTTCCGGTCTTTTCAATTTTGCGAATAGCCGGTGCCATATCCCAAGGCGCTAAAAACTGACCCTTTTTAACATTCACGACCTTTTTGCTTTTTCCCGCTTCCGTCAATAAATCTGTCTGCCGGCATAAGAACGCAGGAATCTGAAGAATATCCAAAACTTTGGCTGCCGGAGCGACTTCTTCAACCGTATGAATATCACTGGTGACAGGTACGCCGACACGCTGCTTAACTTCCTGCAGAATATCAAGCCCCTTTTCTAATCCGGGACCACGAAACGATTTGTACGACGTTCGATTGGCCTTGTCATAACTGGCTTTAAAAACAAACGGAATTCCTACCCTTGATGTGATCTCCTTCAAACGCTTGGCCATGCTTAAGACCATCGTACGGCTTTCAATCACACAAGGCCCTGAAATCAGCACAAAATTTTCTTTACCACCAAATTTTATTTTATCGATGCTAACTGTTTTAACCATTTGTTTTAAATATCCCCTGTACTTTTGTTAAATCTTCTTTTGTATCCACACCTATCGTTTCCTGATCTGTTATCACCGTACGAATGGAATACCCTGCCTCCAACACTCTTAACTGTTCCAGCCGCTCCGCCTTTTCTAACGCTGAGGACGGAAGGCTGATAAACTGAAATAAAAAATCCTTCGTATACGCATAAAGACCAAGATGTTTATAGTATGTAATATCTTGCTGATCCCGATTGTATGGTATTGGTGATCTTGAAAAATACAATGCGTTCCCGCGGTCATCAATGACCGCTTTAACAACATTCGGATTAGAAATATCGGTGGCATCCGTAATTTGTTTAATGACCGTCGCCATGATAACGTCTTTATCCTGAGAAATGGCTAAGACCAGATCATCAATCACCTGCGGTGAGATTAACGGTTCGTCGCCCTGAATATTCACCACAATATCGGCATCTATATTTTTCACCGCCTCGGCCACCCGGTCACTCCCGGATGGATGATCAACGCGCGTTAAAACAGCCTTCGCACCGAAAGCCTCGGCTGCTTTTAAAACCTGTTCATGGTCCGTTGCAATTAGAACATCATCCAAATGCTGACACTGCGAAGTCCGTTCCCACACATGCTGAATCATTGGCTTGCCGGCAATATCGGCTAACACTTTTCCTTCAAATCTTGTCGACGCCCAGCGCGCGGGAATAACACCTACCGCCCTCACCTTAAAGCTCCTTCAGCGCGGCAATCAACTCCTGACGCGTTACCGCAACCGCCCCTAACTTGCCGACAACAATACCCGCCGCCGTATTCGCCAAATCCGCGGCCTGCTGTTTTGTCGCCCCAGCCGTTAACGCCAGTGTAAAAACAGATATAACCGCATCCCCGGCTCCGGTGACATCAAAGACTTCTTTCGCTTTCGTTTTAATCGAAACCGGATTCTTTCCTTTTTCAAATAAACGCATTCCCCGTTCGCTCATCGTAATCAAAAGAGAATCCAATTCCAGACATTTCAACAATTCACTACCGGCCAAGTCGATATCTTTATCCTTCACCAACCGGTCGGAGTTAATTCGTAGCAAACTTTCACGACACGTAATTTTGATATTGCGGATCGCGTTCTCCGCCTCTTTTAAATTCGGTGTAATCGCCGTGACATTACGGTAATAACTGAAATGTTCCACTTTAGGATCAACGGTAATAATCTTTTCATGAGATAAAGCCTGTTCACACGTAAACTGCACGAGTTCCGGCGTAATCAACCCTTTGCCGTAATCGGAAATAATCACCGCGTCATATTCGCTGATATTATTTTTGATAAAGTTGTGCATCCGCTGCTGCACATACCCGCTGGTCTGATCTTTCGTTTTTTCACGATCAATCCGGACAATCTGCTGATGCTGGGCAATAACCCTCGTTTTCGTAACGGTCGGAATATTTTTATCCGTAAAAATACCGCTGACATTAATATCTTTTTTCCTGAGCTCCCGCTTGAGGATCTTGGCTTGCAGGTCATCCCCCAGCTTCCCCACCTGAGTAACAGAGGCGCCAAGGCTACTAAGATTGTGTCCTACATTCGCCGCCCCTCCGGGGGTATAAAAAGACTCTTCTTCCAGAACAACCGGGACCGGCGCTTCCGGAGAAATCCGGCTTACGCTGCCCCGGATATATTGATCCAGAATCAAATCTCCGACCACTAAAATCTTCTTATTTTTAAACTTATTAATAATATTAAGATGTTTTTTCATTACTATTTAAACTCAACTCTCGTAACAAGTTAGAAATATTCTTAAAAACGTGATTTCAGGGGAAATTCAAAATGAAAGCTGATTCTAGCACAGTTTACATAGGGAGTCAACCGCTTCAAAAACCTCTGTAACCGGTATAAGTTCCAGATATTTCGGGTCAATTTTGCCCGCTTTTTCAAAGGACAATGGATTCGCCTTCCGGTATTCCTGAACAGCTTTTTCCGAGACACAAATCACCTGATGGCGGTCTCCCAGCGGACGCCAGCGCTCCGGATTGATTCCCGGCAGATTCCGCGTGAAAATGGAAACCACCGGCGTGCCCACCGCCGCCGCGATATGCACCGGACCGGAATCGTTCGAGACCAAAATAGACGAATGCTTAAGCAAACTGATTAGTTGTGCCATCGAGGTCAAACCTGTTAGTTCAATAGCCGGATGCCGTGTCAGGGATTTCACCTCGCGGGAAACATGCCGGATATTCGCGCTCCCTAAAAGAACAATTTTGACGTCCCTGCTCTCATAAAGACGATCAATCAGCTCGGCGAAACAATGTTCCGGCCATTGTTTAGCAGGGTCACTGGCCCCGGGATGAATAGCAATAATCTTATCATCGGCAGAAATATGATTCTGCGCCAGAAACTGATTTAACCACTCCTCGGCATCTTCATGAACCGAAACGTTCAAACGGCATTCTGATGATGTTACGCCCAGCGGCTTTAAGACATCCAGACAATATTCCACTTCATGTTTTTTTCCGTGATGGCGCGTGTCCTCAATCGGATCGGTCAGCAATCTACCGAACTTTTTATTTTTATACCCAATCCGTCGGGGAATCCCGGCGAGAAAGCATAACAGGTTCGTCCGCTTTTTTGTGTGAAAGATAACCGCGACATCATAATTCTGCTTTTTTATTTTTTTAACCAGTTTTAAAAATCCAAAAAGTCCTTTATGCTGTCCTTCCCGGTCATCCACAAGGACTTTGTTAAGATCTTTATTTTTACTCACCAGATCATACGTTAACGGCGCGACCAGAAGACCGATCTTGGCATAAGGATAGGCTTTACGTAAAGCGCTTAGAGCCGGCGTGGTTAATACCACATCCCCTACGCGGTCCGTCCGCACAACCAGAATTTTTTTGTACGCTTCACTCATCGGTTGAATACCACCTTATCGCCTTCCATTTGCACGGCGTGAATGACATCATCAATCGTAATACAATCCGAATGATTCTGCCAATCCATATCCTTGTAATTAAAAAACGACATTTCCCTTTTCTTTAAAAAATGACCGTTGGAACTCCAGGGACCGTATTTGACCGGATCCGTCGGACCGAATAATGTTAGCACTGGTTTATCCAGATAACTGGCCATATGCATCGGCGCGCTGTCATTTCCAAAAGCTAAAACCGCGCCCTCAAGAACGGCAGCCAGCTGAACCAGCGTAGCTTTAAAACACAAATTCAATACATCCTTCGGTGGCAAGGCCGCCACCATCTCTTCGTTAATAAGACGATCTTCTTTCCCGTTTCCGACAAGAACAATCTTCATATTATACTGTTGAATCCAATGCCGACAAACTTCAATATATCCTTCAACCGGCCAGCGCTTTGCCTTGTCCGCTGCGGAAGGGCTGACGACAATATATTTCTGATCGCCAAACTTTTGTTTTACGCTTTGCTCAATTTCGTTCCGCTCTTTTTCAGGAATATATAACGCCTTTTTTTCTTTGGCCGGGCCATCAAAATCAATAACCTCCGCCAAACGATTTAAGTGTTTTTCCCGCATATGGCCTTTACTTTTTTTGGGAAACAGCATGGAAGTTCCCCTGATCGGCATCAAAAATAATTTTGTCGCCGTCTGCCGTAAATCAATAATCAAATCAAACTTTCTTTCACGCACCCACAAGGCCCACTTTAGATTTCTTGAAGCCCTTTGATGTTTATCGAAAATAATCCATTCTTTAAAATGCGTATTGCCCGCAAAGAGCATTAAAGCCTTCGGGCCCATGACCACCGAAACGGAGGCATTAGGAAATTTTTCGAACACCAAATCAATCACCGGGAATGTCAGGATAACATCACCAATATTGGATAATGAAAAAACAACGATATTCTTTATTTTTTTCGGGTCAACCTTCATCATTACTCCAAAGCTTTAACGGCCTTCTCTACTTCATTCACTGTAATCGCCTGCATGCAGACATTGTCCGGGCATTCCAGATAATAGCACGCCTGACGATTGCATCCTACATCATGTTGCAATAAACCAACCTTTGCACTCCCACGCGGCCCTGTAATTTCAGGGCGTGTCGGTCCAAACAAAGCAATCGTTTTTGTTCCAACACTATTCGCCAAATGTAACGGTCCCGAATCCGCGGAAATAACAATATCCGCCCTGGCCATCAAGGCCATCAGTTGCTTTAAGGTTGTTTCCCCGGCCACGACGGAAACCTTCTCTCCTAATCCCTCGGCAATATCAGCGGCCAGAGCTTCATCTTTTTTGGCACCGGATATCACCATTTTTCGCTGATCATGTTGCGCTAACTGCCGGACAAGTTTGATAAATTTTTCTTTCGGCCACTGTTTAAGATTCCAGTTGCCGCCGGGATTGATAACAATAAACGATTCCGACTCGGCAACACCCTTACGGCATAACAGTTCTTTCACTTCTTCTTTAGCTTCTTCGCTGATTTTCAACTCGGGAGTTTTATCGTGCACCTTGATCCCCGCTTCTTCAATGACACGTAAATAATAATCCGCGCGATGCAGAGATTCTTTGGGAACAGAAATCGCCTTGGTTAAATATTTGGAACGCCCTTTTGTGTCATAGCCGATACGCTGCGAAATCCCCGCCCAACTGGCCAACAAAGCCCGTGTTTTGGAACCATGTAAAAGAAACGCCGCATCAAACTGTTCCCGTCGAAGCTTCATGATCAAACCCCATTTTCCCCACGGCGTCCAGTGCTTCCCTTTTTCATCGTACTCAATAATATCATCAATCTCCTCAACACATTCCAAGACCTCACGTACACGCGGAACGGCCATGCACACAATATGTGCTTGCGGATAAGCCTGCCGCAAGGCTTTAAAAACCGGAATAGAAAAAATCACATCACCCAACCAGTTCACATTAATTACTAAAATACGTTTCATGACTTCTTTAGCAACTCCTCATAAAGATGAATCACTTTTGTTCCCATTGTTTGGGAAGACCACCGGGCATCCATATTTTTATACGCGCTCTCGGCAATACGCTGACGCAGCTCGCCATCTTTAATCAAACGGACAATCGCGTCGGCTAAGGCCTTCGAATTTTGGGCAGGGACCAATAGTCCCGTTTGTTCGTGTTCAATCAGTGCCGGCAAACCACCAACATTGGATGTGATACATGGCACACCCGACGCCTGCGCTTCCAAGACAGATAATCCTAAACCTTCCTGCCGTGACGGCATGGCAAAAACATCAAAGGCCGGAAGAATGTTGGCGGTTTGATTGACGGTCGGCAAGAACATAACCTTCTCCTCTAAACGCAAATTGTTTACCTGCACTTTTAAAGCGGCCTCTTCTTTTCCTTGTCCGACCAACACCAATCGTTCCAAAGGGTGTTGACCAATAACCTCCTGCATGGCTTCAATTAATATGTCCTGCCCCTTCACATCGGAAAGACGGGCAATCAATCCAATCACGAAATCATTTTCAATTCCCAATTCTTGGCGCATCTTCTGCCGGGTGTCTTGATCCTGAAATGTAAATTGCTCCCGGTCAATTCCGTTTTCGATCAAATGAATTTTACAGGGCTCCACTTTAAACTTATGTTCTAAATGTTCCTGAACCGCGCTACTAATCGCAATCACAGCATCACCCCAGCACGGAAAAATGCGACGGGATAAGCGTGTCTTAAAAAAACCATGGCATGTCGATATATAGGGTATTTTATGTTTTCTGGCCAATAACGTCGCCATCACCTGTGTCACCCGCGTGTGCGCATGGATGATATCAATCTGTTTTTCACGGATAATATCCGATACATCATTTAAAGCCCGATAAATTTTCGGACTCAGCTCGGATTTCGTTTTAATGTCCAGGATACGCACTGTTACGCCCTGCGCGCACAAATCGTCTTTCAAATCTCCATCGCTGGCGACAATCGTCACCTTATGCCCGGCGCAAATTAATTCCTTGCTTAAAGTTTTAAGATAAATCCCTATTCCACCGGTATTCAAATGCGTCGTTAAAAATAAAACGTTCATTTGGCTTTTCCTATTAAACGATAGACTTCCTGAAAAACATCTTCCGGACTTATTTCCTTCATACACGCGTGCGTTCCAATGCGGCACTTTGGACTGTAACACGGCGCGCAATCCATGGTCCGCTCCATAACAACAATAGAATCTCCCGGCGGCAAATGGCGTGCCGATGATGTCGGGCCAAAAAAAGTCACAACCGGGACCCGCATGGAAGCCGCAATGTGCAATGGCGCCGAATCCGGCGTGACATACACGGAACATCGTTTGATCAAGGCCGCCAGCTGAAGAATGTCGGTCTTTCCGATAAAGGCGCTCGGCCTTGATTTGGCATGCTTTTTAACATAAGCGGCCGCTTCTTTATCTTTTTCCATTCCTGTCAGCAGGACCCGGATATTTTTCGCTCCCAACATATCACACAAACGGACAATATAATCCCTCGGCCAATTCTTGGTTTCCCATTTTTCAGACGCTGATAAATTGATTCCGACAATCTGTTTGGCATTTCCCAACCATTCCGAATCCAGCAAATCGGAGGCATAATCCGCATCTTGCGTTTTAGGCCACAATTCCAGATGGGCCTTTTTATCATACTTAATACCGATCTGTTCCAGAATCTGAAATTGATGACGGACCGGTGGAATATCATTTTTATAATTCCTGACCGGATGGGAAAGCAAGAAGCTCCATTTTTTATTATCAAAGCCATAACTTTCATGCGGAAGACTTAAAAAACATAACCAATGGCTTTTCTGGCTGTTTTGAAAATCGAGAATTTTATCAAACTTATGTTTTCGTAATTTGTTGGCCAGCCGGAGAAAATTCCACCATTGTTTATCTTTATTTTTATGGTCATACACAATAAGCCCGTCCACATACGGACAATTATGAAGAATCTTGCGCCCTTCCTCTCCGACTAAGACATAGAGATGCGCCTTGGGAAATTTCTTCCGAATCGCCTTTAAAGACGGCACAACAAGGATAACATCCCCGATAGAACTGATTTTAATCACAAGGATATTCAAATCATTGCGCAAATCTTCATACACCTGCAATGTCTGTTCCGCCATATGCTTGATCAGAAACTTTTCTTCAATCTTTTTCTTCGCGGCTTTCACCATTCGTTCCGCAAGCTTCTTATCTTTTAAAATCCTTAATACCGCCTGAGCCATTGCTTCTGTATCTTTTGGCAAAACCAGCAAGCCCGTTTCTTCATGATCAATAATATCCACAACACCGCCAACCTGTGTCGCCACAACAGGAACTCCCACAGCCTGCGCTTCCAAAATGACACGGCCGAACGATTCCGGTGTAATCGTTGAAAGAACCACCACGTCACATTCCGCCAACAGATCCGGCACATCACTGCGGTTACCCAGAAATTCAACATTGGCGCTCAACCCCAGCCGTTTGACCAAAAGCTGTAATTCCCGACGATACTCTTCTTTTTTTGGCGGAACATCACCGATAATCCATATCTTCGTATAATTCACATTACGGACAACCTTCGCCATCGCGTTCAAGAAATACGTGTGTCCCTTCAGCGGTGTCACCCGTCCGATAATCGCAATATTCGCCCTGGCACTTCCCTTGGGCAATTTACGTTTTACATTGAATTTCTCAAGATTAACACTGCGGGGAACACAGCGAATACTGTTTGGAGGGACACCATAGTCGTCCACCATATGGCGTCCGATGGCGGCGGAAGGAACAATGATTTGCTTGCTCCATCCCATGACTTGCGAAAAGAATCTATTCTTATAATAACCGTGACAGGTTGTAATAAAAGACGCCTGTGTCTTCCGACAGGCAAAAAAGGCAATCCAGGCGGGAACACGAGAACGAGCATGGACGATTTCAATTTCTTCTTTCAGGATAATCTCACGGACGGCCTTCACCATACGCCACATGACCAGCAACGACTTCTTATGAACAGGTAAGGCATAATGAACGGTCCCGCTTTTTTCCAATTCCTCAACCAAACGGCCGCCATTGGAAATAACCACTGATTTGTGTCCATGATCCTTTAGATATTTGGAAAAGTCGACAGTTCCGGTTTCGACCCCGCCGACATTAAGTTCGGGTAATATTTGGAGAATATTCATTTCTTATGTATTGAACATTATTATATTAATTTCCGAACGGCCTGATAAACGTTCTCGGCATCATCAATCGTCTTTGTTTTAACCTTTCCCTTCGCTACATCGTACAACACCTGACCGCTATGTTTTAAATCAACCGAAACAATAAAACCCCGTTGATGAAGGGAATTAACAACCCGGACATGCTTAACAGAATCTCTTGTCCGCCCCGCTTTTAATTCAGGGAGAAAAACCAGCGTGGTTTTTCCGGAGGAAGCTGCCTCCGACATCATGGAGATACTATCCCCTGATGTAATAATGACATCTGCTAACCCCATAATTCCGCCCACTGCTTCCGGATAATTTTCCTGATTTGCCAGAATCAACAAGGGACAATATTCAAACTTTTTCAATTCACGGTGCAGCAGGTGCTCAATCTTTTCCGGTGTCCGGCGGGAAGTGGTCAAAAGGATGTTGGCCTTCAACGCCCGGCTCACTTCCTTCAATTGATGACATAAAATTCTGACTTGTTCTTCCGAAATAAAAACATCTTCCGCGTCTCCGCCAAGCAAAACCCCTATCGTAAAACGATGACTGTTCTTTAAATGGGAAAAATGATTCAGCAGCCTCTCGGACTGATC